>DAHWDR010000136.1:0-1749 GCA_027330745.1 Acetobacteraceae bacterium
GGTCGGTACCACCTCGCTGCGGCTGCTCGAAAGCGCCGCCGCGCCGGACGGGTCGGTTCGCCCGTTCGCGGGCGAGACCGATCTGTTCATCCTGCCGGGCTACCGGTTCCGCGCCGTCGATCGGCTGCTGACCAATTTCCATCTGCCCCGCTCGACGCTGTTCATGCTGGTGTGCGCGTTTGCCGGGACGGAACGGATGCGCGCGGCGTATGCACATGCGATTGCAACCGGATATCGGTTCTATTCGTATGGAGACGCGAGTTTGCTTGAACACGATGGGGCGGTGAGCTAGTATGAAATCAAGCCCTGAGGCCGGGTTCGGCCGTAAACTCCTGGGGGGCGCTCTTGAGCGCCGGCATGGGGGTCCCTCGGGGCTATCTCCCCTGATCGCGGATTGGCCGTTTGAACATGGTCTTGAACGCGATCTGGCGTGCCGCGGTGCGCACTTCAGCCACCACCACATACTCCGCCTTGCCGATCCTGCGAGCGAACAGCGCCGTCGGCGCCCCGCGCCGGCTGGTCTCGCCGGACCGCACCTGATCCGGCTCGCGCAGGATCGCGGCGATCCGGGCGAGATCGGCAGCCTCCAGCGCCAATTGGCCCCGCCGTGCCTCGGCGCCCGGATCGCCGTGGCGCAGCAGGGCGTGCCTTGCGTGGTTGCTTTCCAGGATCAGGACGAAGCCGGTCGTGTCGAGGCCCGTCGCCTTGCGGATCGTGGCGGCATTCGCGGCAAGGCCAAGCGCCAGCACCTCGACCCGGTCAAGCGCCGCAACGCGCAGGAAGCGGCGGATGCGATGCGCGGCCTCCGCGTGCCGCCGGGCCGCGCCGTCCGCGCTGATCTGACCGTCCGGCGCCACGATCCGTCCGTCTCCCGAAGCAGAACCGGGGCGATCCTGGCGGATGGGACTTGCCGGGCGCTTAACATCGCGGCACGCGCCGGCCGGCACGAACGGACGACGACATGACCACGCCCGCCTTCGGCCTCCGCGTGCTGGCAACCGACGGCGCCGCCCGCACCGGCGTGCTGCAAACCGCGCATGGCGCGATCGAGACCCCCGCCTTCATGCCGGTCGGCACCGCCGGCACGGTGAAGGCGATGACCGCGGACGCGGTGCGCGCCACCGGCGCGGCGATCGTGCTCGGCAACACCTATCACCTGATGCTGCGCCCCGGGGCGGCGCGGGTCGCGGCACTCGGCGGGCTGCACCGGATGATGGACTGGCCCGGACCGATCCTGACCGATTCCGGCGGGTTTCAGGTCATGTCGCTCGCCGGCCTGCGACGGATCGACGCCGACGGCGTTACGTTCCGCTCCCATCTCGACGGCAGCGCGCACCGCCTGACGCCGGCCCGCTCGATCGCGATCCAGCACCAGCTGGATGCCACGATCAACATGGTGCTGGACGAGTGCACGACGTTCCCGGCCACGGAGGAGGTGGCGCGCGCCTCGATGGCGCTCTCGCTGCGCTGGGCGGCGCTCTCGCGTGAGGCGTTCGTCGAACGCCCCGGCTACGCGCTGTTCGGCATCGTGCAGGGCGGGGTCTATCCGAGGCTGCGCGAAGCCTCGGCCGCCGGGCTGGCGGAGATCGGGTTCGATGGCATCGCGATCGGCGGGCTGGCGGTGGGCGAGGGCCAGGCGGCGATGTTCTCGGTGCTGGACGTGACCGCCCCGCTGCTGCCGGCGGACCGGCCGCGCTACCTGATGGGGGTGGGCACGCCGGACGATCTGCTGGGCGCGGTCGCGCGCGG
>DAHWDR010000178.1:0-2042 GCA_027330745.1 Acetobacteraceae bacterium
CGACGGCCGGCGCGCGCCGCAGCGCAGGCGCCAGCCCCACCCCGCCGATCCAGGATGACGCACGGATCAGATGCGTGAAGGCGAGCACCGCGACGATGGCCCGGAATCCCCCGACCTGACGATGCTTCGCCAGTAGCGGCATCCGACCATCCGTGCAACGCTTGTTACCTCTTGTTACCCCATCCGGAGCCCGCCATGCCGCACGACGCCCATGCGCTGAAGCTGACCACCTCCGCCGCCGGGGCCGCTTCCTGGGATCATGTCATCGCCGGCTATCTGGGCTACCGCGCCGACACCGCGGGCCGCATGGCGGCGCTGCTGGACGCCGACCCTAATTTCGGCCTGGCGCATTGCCTGGTCGGCTATTTCGCCATGCTGGGCTTCAACACCGCCCTGCTGCCGGCCGCCGCCGCCGCGGCCGAGCGTGCCCGCCCGCTGCTGGTTGGCGCCACCGCGCGCGAGCAGGCGCATCTGGCCGCGCTGGACGCCTGGCGCGCGGGCGAAGCCGATCGCGCCGTGGCGGTCTGGGACTCCATCCTGGACCACCACCCCACGGACGCTTTGGCGTTCCGTCTGGCCCATTTCGTGAATTTCTGGCTCGGCCGCCCGGACCGGATGCGCGCGTCGGTCCTGGCGGTCGAACGCCACTGGGACAAATCCTGGCCGGCCACCACCTCGCTGCTTGCCTGCCGCTGCTTCGCGTTCGAGGAATGCGGCCTGTATCTGGAAGCCGAAGCCGCCGGGCGGGAAGCGATCGACCGCGACCCCACCGATCTCTGGGCCGCGCATGGGGTGGCGCATGTGCTGGAAATGCAGGGCCGCCGCGCCGAGGGCATCGCCTGGATCGACCGCCTGGCGCCGGGATGGGCACAGGCGAACAATCTGCGCCATCATTTGTTCTGGCACGCGGCGATGTTCCATCTGGAGCGCGGCGAGTACGACCAGGTGCTGGCGCTGTACGATACCGGCTTCCGCGACCTGACTTCGCCGCTGACCCGTGCCCAGCCGGATCTTTATATCGACGTGCAGAACGCGGTTTCGATGCTGTATCGTCTGACCCGCCAGGGCGTGGAGGTCGGGCGGCGCTGGGACGAACTGGCCGACAAGGCCACCGCCCGCATCGGTGACGCGCAGTCGGCTTTCACCCTGCCGCACTGGGCGATGGCGCTGGCCGCAACCGGCCGCCAGCAGGAGGGCGCGCGATTCCTGGACGCGCTGCGCGATTTCGCCGCCGGCGACAGCCAGCTTGCGGCCCTGGTGCGCGACGTGGCGCTGCCGGTCAGCACCGCCGCGCTGCTGGCCGGGTCGGGCGATCCGGCCGGGGCGGTGGCGGCGATGCGGCCGGCGTTGGCGGCGATGGGCGCGTTGGGCGGCAGTCACGCGCAGCAGGACGTGCTGGAACAGATGTTCCTGGATGCGGCGCTGCGGGCCGGGCTGGATGACGACGCGCAAATGCTGCTGGAACGCGTCGCCGGCCGCCATCCCCTGCCGCCTTCGCGCCGGCGCGGCTATGCGGACGCCGCCCGCTCGTTCGGATCGCGCCCTCTGGGATTAGGCTGATCCACCGCGGCCGGCAGCGCGAACCAGACCCATACCAGGTTCACCACCAGCAACACCGCGGTGACCACGAACACCCAGCGCAGCCCGACGCTGGCCGCCACCGCGCCGCCGGTCAGCGGCCCGAGTGCGATCCCCATGAACGAAGCCGACGAGCTCAGCCCATACACGAACCCGCGTGAGGCCGCCGGCACCAGCCGCCCGATCAGCGCATTCGCGGTCGGCAGGATGCCGCCGATGAAGCAGCCCACGCCGAAGCGCTCGGCCACGAACGCCCAGTAGCTATGCGCGAAGGCCTGCGGCAACGTCATCGCCGCCGCGCCGAACAGCGAGATCAGCAGCACGCGCCGATACCCGATCACGTCGCTGCGCTTGCCCAGGAACGGCGAGGCGATCACATCCGCCAGCCCGGTGACCGAGAACGCCGCGCCGGCCAGGGTTGCCAATTGCGGCACCGGCCCGGTCAGTTGCTGCACGAACAAGGT
>DAHWDR010000187.1:0-2588 GCA_027330745.1 Acetobacteraceae bacterium
CCGCCACTTCGTCCGCCGAGAAGCTGCCGTCCGCCGCCAGCGCGTCCGCTTCCGCCGCCGTCAGGGCCCGGTCCAGCGCGCGCGCCCGCTCGATCGCCAGCAGCAGATGCAGCGCGCTGGTTCCCGCCGCTCCGCGCGCCAGCGGATGCGACGGCAGCGCGCTATGCAGGTCCTCGGCGATATAGAGGCCGCTCGGGCGCAGCAGCGGGAACGCCAACGCCAGGCTGCGCGCCTGATGCGCTGGCACATGGCTGCCGTCCTCGATCACCAGATCGAATCCGTCGCCCAGCGCCCCCAGCGCCTTTGCCAGACCCGCCGCATCCCCTTGATCCGCGGTCAGGTAGCGGATGCCGCCATCGCGCGGCCAGTCGGGCCGGGGCGGGTCGCGGTCGATCGCGACGATCGCGGCGGCCGGGAACAGCCGCCGCAGCCAGCGGATTGAGGCGCCGTGCAGCACGCCGAACTCCAGCACGCGGCGTACCGGCCCCAGGCGCGCGAACTGGGCGCGATAGAACCCGCCATAGCGGTGCCAATGATGCTTGTCCGATCCGATCGGGTCGGACCACGCGGCCGCGGCCGCGCCAGCCTGGGGGATCGAAGTCATGGTCACGCCAGACTGGCCGCGCCGGGTTAGCGAAGCATGAACCCGCGAGATTGTTGCCGGCACTCGGGGCGCGGGGTATCGACCGAGCTTGGCCAGCACGGCGGGGGATTGCCTAGGATGCTGCAACTGGACCGGATCTCGCGCCAGTTCCCGGGTGGCGTCACCGCCCTGGACGAGGTCGGACTGACCGTGAACGAGGGCGATTTCGTTGCCCTTCTCGGCCCGTCCGGCTGCGGCAAATCGACGCTGCTGCGGCTGATCGCGGGGCTCGATCGGCCCGATCGCGGCACCATGGCCTGGGCGGGGGGACGCAAGCCGGCGCCGGGCGAGATCGGGTTCGTGTTCCAGGACCCCACCTTGCTTCCCTGGGCCTCGGCGGCGGCGAATGTCGCGCTGCCCTTCGCGCTGCGCCCCGCGCCGCCGCCGGACGCCGCCGCCCAGGTGGCGGCCGCGCTCGCCGCCGTGGGCCTGGCGGGATTCGCGGATGCGCGGCCGCGCACGCTGTCGGGCGGGATGCGGATGCGGGTTTCGATCGCGCGGGCCTTGATCACCCGGCCGCGTTTGCTGTTGATGGACGAACCCTTCGCCGCGCTGGATGAATTCACCCGTCACAAGCTACAGGCCGATCTGCGGGCGCTGTGGCGCGAGGCGGGCTGCACGATCGTGTTCGTGACACATTCGATCTATGAAGCCTGCTATCTTGCCCGCCGCATCGTGCTGATGACACCGCGGCCGGGGCGGATCGCGCGCGAGATCGCGGCCGATCTGCCCGACGCACCGGACCGACGCCAGGCGCCCGCCTATGCGGCGCTGGTCGCGCAGGTTGCGGCGGCGATGACCGCGGTGCTGGCATGATCCGCGATCGCCTGGCGCCGACCGCGTTCGGCCTGCTGGTGCTGGCGTCTTGGCAGGGCGCGGTGTGGGCGTTCCGGGTGCCGGAGTATCTCCTGCCCGGGCCGTTGGCGATCGTGGCGGCGTTCCTGGCCGCGCCGCGGCTGCTGCTGGTCTCGTTGGCCTCGACCCTGGCGGTGACCGGCGCCGCGCTGATCGCGGCCGCGGTGCTGGGGGTGGCGATGGCGCTGCTGATGGCGGCCAGCCGGCTGGCGCGGGCCGCGATCCAGCCCTGGGCCGTGGTCTTGCAGGTCACGCCGATCGTGGCGATCGCGCCGCTGATCGTGGTGCTGGTGGGCGATCCGTTCGTCTCGTTGGTGGTGTGCGCGACGATCGTTGCGTTCTTCCCGGTCTTCGCCAACACGGTGACGGGGCTGGAGGCGGTGGCGCCGGAGCTGCTGGATCTGTTCCGGCTATACGGCGCCTCGCGGGCGCGGGTGTTGTGGCGCCTGCGGGTGCCGTCCGCGGTGCCGCATTTTCTGACCGGGCTGCGCATTTCGGGGGGGTTGGCGCTGGTCGGCGCGGTGGTGGCCGAGTTCGTGGCGGGTTCCGGCGGCTTCGCGTCGGGGCTGGCCTATCGCATCCTGGAGTCCGGGTACCGGCTGGAGATTCCGCGCATGTTCGCAGCCCTGGTGCTGCTGGCGCTGGCGGGGATCGCGATCAACGCGGCGCTGGGGGCGCTGGCCCGGGCGGTCACGCGCGATTGATTGCGCGCGCCGCCGCCGGCCAACCGGGCGCGGTCGGCATGAGACTCATCTTCCGGCGCGCATCAGTCGCGTCTTCGGGTGCTCATCAGCCGCGCCTTGTCGCGCTGCCAGTCGCGCGCGGCGACGGCGGCGCGCTTATCGGCTTTCTTGCGGCCTTGCCCCAGACCCAGCAGCACTTTCGCGCGGCCGCGGTCGTTGAAATGGATCTGCAACGGCACCAAGGTCACGCCGTCGCGCGCGACCGCGCCGGCCAAAGACTGCATCTGCTTCTTCTTCAGCAGCAGCTTGCGCGGCGCGCGCGGTTCGAAACGCGACAGCACGCCGCCCTGGTATTCCGGGATATAGGCATTGAACAGCCACATCTCCCCTTCGCGTTCCCCGGCCCA
>DAHWDR010000214.1:0-5395 GCA_027330745.1 Acetobacteraceae bacterium
CTCCCCCACCGCGGCGGCCCGCTGGTCGTAGGCATCGACGATGCGCGCGACCAGCGGGTGGCGCACCACGTCGCGCTTGTCGAACCGCACCACGGAGATGCCGGCCACGCCCTCCAGCGTCTCCAGCGCGTCCTTCAGCCCGGAGCGCACGCCTTGGGGCAGGTCGATCTGCGACAGGTCGCCGGTGATCACCATGCGGGTGCCCTCGCCCATGCGGGTGAGGAACATCTTCATCTGCACCGCGGTGGTGTTCTGCGCCTCATCGAGAATGACGTAGGCATGCGCCAGGGTCCGCCCGCGCATGAAGGCCAGCGGCGCGACCTCGATCTCGCCATTGCCCAGGCGGCGCGTGACCTGCTCGGCCGGCAGCATGTCATGGAGTGCGTCATAGAGCGGGCGCAGATACGGATCGACCTTCTCTTTCATGTCGCCCGGCAGGAACCCCAGCCGCTCCCCGGCCTCCACCGCCGGGCGCGACAGCACGATCCGGTCCACCTTGCCGTCCAATAGCATCGCCACCGCCTGGGCCACCGCCAGATAGGTCTTGCCGGTGCCGGCGGGGCCGACGGCGAACACCATCTCGGTGCTGCCGAGCGCTTCGATATAGCCGGTCTGGCCGGAACTGCGCGGGCCGACCGCGCCGCGGCGGGTGCGGATAGCGGGCTGATCGGACAGCGGCAGGCGCGGATCGGTCTCGGCGTCGGCCAGGCGGATCGCGGCCTCCACCTCGGCGCGGCCCACGCTGGCCCCGCGCTCCAACTGGCGCCAAAGCGCGCCCAGGGCCGCCTGCGCGGCCGCGACGCGGGCCGGCTCACCGGCGATCGCCACGCGGTTGCCGCGACACGACACCCGCACCCCCAGCCCCTGCTCGATCCGTGCCAGATGGCGGTCATGGTCGCCCAGAAGCAGCGGCAACAACAGGTTGTCGTTGAACTGAAGCGTGACGGTGCCGCCTGGGGCGGCGCGGGACGGCGCGGGGGCGAGGCCGGCGGGCTGGCTCAAGCTGCGTGTGTCTCCTCGATCTGGGCCGCGATGCGGGCGGACAGGGAATTGGGGTAGGCGGAGGCGATCGTCACCACTGCCTCAGTGCCGATCAGGGCGGCGGGACCGGCAAAATGCACCGGTTGCAGCCACGGGCTGCGGGCGGCGAGCTGGCCCGGATGCCGCCCCGGCCCGGTCACCAGGACCGGCACCGCGCGCCCGACCGTGGCGGCGTTGAAGCGCGCCTGCTGGTCGCGGAGCAGCGCCTGCAACGCAGCCAGACGCCGGTCCTTCTCGGCCTCGGTCACCTGATCCGGCGCGTCGGCCGCCGGGGTGCCGGGGCGGGGCGAGTATTTGAAGCTGAACGCCTGGGCGAAGCCGATCGCGCGGATCAGATCCAGGGTGGCCGCGAAATCGGCCTCGGTCTCCCCCGGATGGCCGACGATGAAATCCGACGACAGCGCCAGATCGGGGCGCGCAGCGCGCAGCCGATCGATCAGGGCGCGATAGGCGCCAATGTCGTGGCCGCGATTCATCGCTTTCAGCATGCGGTCCGATCCCGACTGCACCGGCAGATGCAGGAACGGCATCAGCGCGGGAATGTCGCGATGCGCGGCGATCAGGTCGTCTGCCATGTCGCGCGGATGGGACGTGGTGTAGCGCAGACGGGCCAGGCCGGGGAGTTCAGCCAGGGCCGCCAGCAGCCGCGCCAGCGACCAGACCGTCCCATCGGTCCCGGCGCCATGCCAGGCGTTGACGTTCTGACCCAGCAACGTGATCTCACGCGCGCCTTCGGCCACCAGCCGGCGCGCTTCGTCCAGGATCGCGCCGGCGGGACGGGAGGATTCGGCGCCGCGCGTGTATGGCACGACGCAGAACGAGCAGAACTTGTCGCAGCCTTCCTGGATGGTCAGGAACGCGGTCACGCGCGGCATTTTGGCTTGGATGTGCGGCAGGTGGTCGAATTTGTCTTCCGCCGGGAATTCGGTGTCGATCACCGGCGTGCCCGGATCGGCTTCGGCGCGCGCAAGCAGGGCGGGCAGTCGATGATAGGTTTGCGGACCGAGCACCAGGTCCACGAACGGGGCGCGGGCCACCAGCGCCGCGCCTTCGGCCTGAGCGACGCAGCCGGCGACGGCCAGGATCAGCCGGCCCCCCGCGGCGGCGCGCGCCTGCTGGACGCGGCGCAGCCGGCCGAGCTCGGAGAACAATTTTTCCGAGGCGCGTTCGCGGATATGACAGGTATTGAGGATCACCACGTCGGCGTCCTCGGCCGACGCTGCTGCGGTGAAACCGGCGGGCGACAACACGTCTGCCATGCGCGCGCTGTCATACACGTTCATCTGGCAACCCCAGGTTTGAACATGCAGGCGCCGCGTCGGCTGGTCCATGGTCACTGCGCTCCACCGGGCCGCGCGGACGGGCGCGGGGCGGGACACATCCGGCGGGACGGCGTTCGGGTCAAGCGCACGCGGGCGCGGGGCCTCCGAGAGGGGGAATCGACGCCGATAGTGTGGGGGGTGGCGGGGGGCGGTTGTCAACAGAAAGCGGTCGCGGGCGATATCGCGGTGATCCCCCGCGTTTCAGCGCTTTCAAGATTGGGCGTTCAAGATGGGGTCGGCGGGCATGCGCGTGACGCCGCACCGGGTCTGACCGGTGGCGCGGCCCCGGCCGTCCTGGTTGCGCCGGGAGACGAACGAGCGCCTGGCGCGCGTGCCGCTTGATCCCCCGCCCCCGGATGGGCCACACTGTAACCGGACCGCCGAGCGGCCCGTGCAGCAACCACGACAGGAGCATACCATAGCCCGAGGACCCATGACCGCGTCGCCCACCCGCGACGGTCCCCGCGTGAACGAGGATATCCGCGCCATCCAGGTGCGGCTGATCGACCAGGACGGCGAAATGCAGGGCGTCATGTCGGCCCGCGAGGCGATGAACCGTGCCTTTGCGGTCGGCCTGGATCTCCTGGAAATCAGCCCCAACGCCGACCCGCCGGTGGTCAAGATCCTCGATTTCGGGAAATACAAATACGAGCAGCAGAAGAAGAAGAACGAAGCCAAGAAGAAGCAAAAAGTCATCGAGATCAAGGAGGTCAAGGTCCGCCCCAATATCGATGAAAACGACTATCAGGTGAAGATGCGCGCCATGAAGTCGTTCATCGACGAAGGCGACAAGGTCAAGGTGACATTGCGCTTCCGCGGCCGCGAGATGGCGCACCAGGAGATCGGCGCCAAAGTGCTGGAGCGGATCCGCGCCGAGATGGACCCGGTGACCAAGGTGGAGCAGTTCCCTCGGATGGAGAACCGCCAGATGATCATGGTGCTGTCCCCGCGCTGAACCCGGCTCCTCTCCGGACCGCCCCTGGAAGGCAGTCAAAGACCCTTGCAGCGGGCGTCGGTACAAGGGAGGCCCGGACGCTGGAGGAATGATCTTTTATCCGGTGCGCTCAGCAAAGCCGAACGGCTGAGCGCAAAGCGATGATGGTTCGGGGCGATGGAGCATGGCAACGAATCCTGGTTCCGTGCTCCACTCCTCCGCATGATCTCCCGTCGCCCGCTCCTCCGCCTCGCCCTCGCGTTGCCGCTGCTCGGTGCCGGCGCCGATCCGGCGACGCAGGCGGGTGATTTCATCCGCGCCGCCGGCAACGAACTCGCCGGCATCATCGATGACGACACCGCGCCCGCGGCGAAACGCCGCCGTCTCGCCGCCTTCCTCGACCGGGTGGTGGAGATCCCGACGCTGGCGCGTTTCTGCCTCGGCCGCTTCTGGCGCCGCGCCACGCCGGACCAGCGGGCGCGCTACCTGGTGCTGTATCGTTCCATCCTGGTCGAAAGCGTGCTTGCCCGGGTCGGCCAGTACCGCCACCCGCACGCCCAGGGCATGGCGGTCGTGATCGGCCGCGCGGTGCCGCGCGGCCGCGATATCTACGTCCCCACCACCGTCGCCCGTCCCGGCCAGCCGCAGGCCGCCGTTACCTGGGTGGTGCGGATGGAGCCCGCCGGCCCGCGCATTGTCGATCTGATCGCCGAGGGTACCAGTCTGCGCATCACGGTGCGAGCGGACTACAGCTCGTTCCTGGACCAGCACCACGGGAGTATTCCGGCGCTGCTCGCGGCGATGGCGCATCAGGCCGACGCGCCGTGATCAGCACATTGGCGAACGGCGTGCCGTCCCGGCAGGCGGCGATGGTCACGACGAAGCCGGCCGCGCGCAGGATGGCCGCGGCTTCGGCGGGCGGGCGCGGGTTCACCATCGCCCCGGCATGGGGGGACAGGCGCCGGCTGAGACGTTCCCACAGGATCGTCAGCCAGGCGCGCGCCCCGGCGCCGGGATCGAGCGTGCGGATCAGCACGCAGCGCCGCGCCGCCGCCGCCGCGCGCACCAGCGCAAGCTGCGCCGCGGTGGGCAGTTGATACAGAACATCCACGATCAGCACCGTATCCGCCCCTGGCAGCGCCCCTGGCAGCGACAGGTCGGCGGCCAGATTGCGCTGGACCACGCTCAGCCCCAGCCCGGCGCCGGCGCGGGCGGCCTGGGCAGCCTGGACGGGTGCCGTCTCGATCCCCAGCACGGACGTGGCGCCGCCGGCCAGCAACAGCGCCACCCCCAACTGGCCGCGCCCGCAGCCGACATCGATCACGGCGCCGAACGGCGTGCGGGCGGCGACATCCAGGATGGCGCGGCTGGCCGGATCGCGGCGCAGCTTGCCGGCGACGAAGCCTTGCACGAAACGACCCTCGGCGGCGTAACGGGCCGCCACGCGCGCGATCAGTGTGCGATCCACGCTATCGGGAGGCGACATGGACGGTGAAGGCGCGATCGTGGGGCGGGATGGCGGGATCACCCTTGCGGTGACATTGGGGGTCTGCGCGGTGACCCTGGGGCTGGCGCCGCTGGCCGCGCTGGCGGTGGTGGCCTGGCGCGGGCTGCGCGCGCCGGTGGCCGCGCCAGGCGCGCGAATCCTGGTGCTTGGCGTCAGACTGCCGGCCACCGGCCGGCCCGATGCTGCCTTCCGCGCGCGGCTGACCCGGGCGGCGGCACTGTGGGAAGCCGCCCCGGCGACGCCGATCGTGATCCTGGGCGGCGCCCGCCCGCCGGCGCCGATTTCCGAAGCCGAAGCCGGCCGCGCCCTGCTGATCGCAGCCGGGGTGCCGGACACGGTTATCGGGCTCGAAACCCGCTCGCGCCACACGCTGGAGAATCTGCGCTGTTACCGGGCGGATCTGGCCGCCGATGGCGCGGCCGACGGTCCGGCGGTGCTGGTAACCAACCGCACCCATTTGGCCCGCAGTCTGGCAATGGCCGAGGGCCTGGGGCTGCGCGCGCTTCCCTGCGCCGCCGAGAACTCGCGCCTGGCCGCGCTCCACCCCTGGACCTGGTCGCGGGAGGCGCTGCTGCTGCTGTGGTACGCGGT
>DAHWDR010000237.1:0-3682 GCA_027330745.1 Acetobacteraceae bacterium
GCGGACCGCATCGGCGGTCATGGCCTTCACGGTGGCGGCGGTGCCGACCGGCATGAAGGCGGGGGTGGGGATGGGGCCGTGGGCGGTCTCGATCGTGCCGGTCCGGGCCGCCCCGTCGGTGGCGTGGCGGTGGAAGGCGAAGGCCGCGGCTTGGGGAGCCGACTCAGCCACCGACTAGCCCATGGTGCAGCGCGAACCGCGCGATGGCTCCACCGGCGGTCACGGCCACACCGCCCCAAACCCCCGCGCCCACCCCGGCTGCGGCGAGGTAGAACCAGCTGAATTCCTCGAGACCCGTGCGTGCTTGCGCGCTGACATAGGTGATCCATCGCGGCGTGCCCGGCGGTGGCAGGACGAAATCCTTCGGCGCGGCGGCAATTGCGAGCAGAAACAGGCATCCGCCGCTCCAGAACGAGAGCATGAAGCGTGCATGTTCCGCCCTGGTCACGTAGTAGAAAGTACCATGATCGTCGAACGGCACAACAAAGCCGAGCGCCGGCTGCGGCGTGGTCGGTCGGATCGCGATCAGATGGAAGGTCTGCCAGAACACGGCCACCAGGCTCGCCAGCACCATGCCGAGCAGCAGCGCGGTCAGCACGCGCCGGAACGCGACGCTCATCTCCGGGTCACGCTGCGAACGCGGCGAAAATCTCCTCCACAGCCTGGAACTGCCCGCCCGCCACCGAGGAGGGCACCAGGATCGGCGTGCGCACCCCCGCCGCCACCCAGGCGACAACGCCGTCGCGCACCCGCGCCGCCGGGCCGGCCAGACTGACCTGGTCCAGCCAGCGATCGGTCAGGCAGGCAGGCACGTCCGCCTCCCGCCGCTCGGCCACGGCCTGTTCCACCGCTTCCATCTCGGCCGCAAACCCGGCCTCTTTCCAGTAGTTGCGGTAGTTCGGCAGGCTGGCGTAGCGGGTCAGGGTGCGGCGGTTGACCGCCCGCGCCGCGTCCAGATCATCGGCGATGCAGGTCGGGATCATCGCGCCGATGAAAAACCCCGGATCGTCCCGCCGCGCCGGCGCCAGCGCCGCCAGCGAGTCCGGCATGTGATCGCGGGCGGTGTTGGCGAACACCACGCCCTCGGCGATCTCCCCGGCCAGCGCCACCATCCCCCGGCGCAGCGCGGCCAGCACGATCGGGGGCAGGGGACCGATACCTTCCACCGCGCGCAGCCGGCCCACATACTCGCGTATGTCGGCCAGCGGCTTGCCTGCCGCCACCCCCATGCGCTGGTGCGAGGGCGCATGCGCCACCCCCAGCCCCAGCCGGAACCGTCCGCCCGAGATCTCGTGCAGAAACGCCGCCGATTGCGCCAGATCCAGCGCGGTGCGCGCATAGATCGGCGCGATCGCGGGACCGAACAGGAACCGTTCCGTCGCCCAGGCGAGCGCGCCCGACAGCGGCATGGCGCCGAACATCGACGGCGTGAACACGCCGGCGAAGCCGCGCCGCTCGATCTCCTGCGCCAGGGTCACGGTCTGGCGGCGGCGTGACGGAACGGGGACCAGGCTGATCGCGGGGAGGGACATCGGGCGGGTTCCGGAACGGGGGCCGGAAAGGGTGGCCGGGGGCGGGGACGGGCGCAAGAGCGGCGCTTGCGCCCTGCCACGATCCGGCCCATGTCGCGCCAATCCCCCGACCCCCAGGGAACCAAGCCGCCATGCCGACCCTGACCGAGGCGCCGACCAGCGAAGTCATCGCCGCCGCCGATCGCGCCGCCCGCATCTGGCACTACGCCCCGCAAACGCCCCCCGCGCCCGGCGCCGAATTCCAGGCCAACATGCTGGCGCGGATGCTGCTGGATACGTTCAACCCCTATCGCCCCTCGGTGATTGACTGGCCGGTGCTGGACGATACCGCGCGCGCGCGCCTGACCGCGCTGCCGATCTGGGACATCGCCGTGCAGACCGAAGGCCGTGCCCGGCTGCGGATTCTCAGCTATGCGCGCCAGGTCGCCCTGCCGGTGCTGCGCGAAGCCTTCGAGCTCATGGCCTTCGAGGAAGGCCGCCACAAGGAAGTGCTCGCCAACCTGGTCCAGGCTTACGGCATCCAGCTCGACCCGGAACCCATCTACGTGGAACCGAAGGACCCCGAATGGGGCTTCCTGGTCACCGGCTATTCGGAATGTATCGATAGCTTCTTCGCCTTCGGCCTGTTCGCGCTGGCCCGACGCTCCGGCTTCTTCCCGCCGGAACTGGTGGAAACCTTCGAACCCGTGATCCAGGAAGAAGGCCGCCATATCCTGTTCTTCATCAACTGGGTCGCCTGGCACAAACGCACCATGCCCCTGTGGCGCCGGCCATGGTTCGCACTGAAAACCCTGGGCGTGTGGCTCTATCTGATCCGGGAGCGCATCGGCCTCGCCAAGGACGTCAGCGCCGGGGAAAAGGAAAACGCCAATTTCACCGTCGAAGGCGCCAGCGCGGTCGGGGAGGATATCGACCCGGCCGAACTGATGGCCCTGTGCCTGAGCGAAAACGACCGCCGCCTTTCGGGCTACGATCCTCGATTGCACCCGCCCACCACCGTGCCGCGACTGGTGCGGCTGGCGCTGCCGGTGCTGCGGTGGCGGAGCCGGCGGGGGAAGAAGTAAGGCCAAGGGGCGCTGCCCCCTGGACCCCTGCCAAGGGTAGGCCCTTGGAACCCATCAGTTTTAGCTCGGAGCGGGTGGGGGCGCACACGGGTCCGGGGTGTGACCAAGGGGACGCGCCCGCGTCCCCTTGGCCACGCCCCGGACCCGTGTGCGCCCCCACCCGCTCCGAGCCAAAGTTGGCGGGTCCAGGGGATCATCCCCTGGCAGGGGGTCCAGGGGGGCGGCGCCCCCCTGGCCTTTCTTCCCCCAGCTGGTCCCGCAGCACCCGCCCCGGCACCTCCTCCACCGCCCCGCGCGCCAGATTACCGAGCTGAAACGGCCCATAAGCCAGCCGGATCAGCCGCGAGACCGGCAGGCCGAGCGCCGTCATCACGCGGCGGACTTCGCGGTTGCGTCCTTCGCGCAGGCTGAGGGTCAGCCAGGCATTTTCACCTTTCAGCGAATCCAGCCCGGCCTCGATCGGCCCGTAGCGCACCCCCTCCACCGTGATCCCCTCGGCCAGCGCGGCAAGCGCTTTCGGCTCGGGGCGGCCGTGAACGCGCACGCGGTAGCGGCGCAGCCAGCCGGTGGCGGGCAGTTCCAGACGGCGGGCCAGCGCGCCGTCATTGGTCAGCAGCAACAGCCCCTCGCTGTTCAGGTCCAGCCGGCCGACGCTGATGACGCGGCCGAGCGCGGCGGGCAGGGCAGAGAACACCGTCGGCCTTCCCTCCGGATCGCGATGCGTGGTCACCAGCCCGTCCGGCTTGTGATAGCGCCAGAGGCGGGTGCGCTCCGGCGCGCCGACCGGTTTGCCGCCGACCGTCACCAGATCGCCCGCGGTGACGAAGGTGGCCGGATGGGTGACGGGCGCGTTGTTGAGGCGGATTTTCCCGTCCGCGATCAGGCGCTCGGCGTCACGGCGGCTCGCGATGCCGGCGCGGGCGAGAAAGCGGCCGATGCGCTCGCCGCGTTCGGGGATCTCGGTCTCGTCGGTCATCGGGCGCAGGCGGCGGTCAGCGCGTCGAAGATGCGCCGGTCGGCGGGATCGATCAGGAACTCCGGGTGCCATTGCAGGCCGAGGCAGAACCGCGCCTCCGGGTCTTCGAT
>DAHWDR010000257.1:0-32170 GCA_027330745.1 Acetobacteraceae bacterium
CGGAATGCCGAACTGCGCGCTCAGGCGCGCGCGGATGCGGGCGGCCGAGGCGTCCGGGTCTTCGGGCAGCAGCAGCACCTGGTCGGGGCCGCCGGGGGCGGCGAGGTTGGAATGATCGACCCCGGCATTGGCCATCACGAAGCCGAGACGATGCTCCATGATGAGCAGGTTGGGGCGGTGGCGGACCACGCGCACCGATTCGCGCAGGATCGTTTCGACCAGCCGCGGGTCCTTGCCGGTCTCGGCGCCGAGCGTGACGGCTTGCTGGCTGGGGGTGACGGTGGCGAGATCGACCATGCGGGATTCCGCCTTGGAGACGATCTTCTGCGCCAGCACCAGCACGTCGCCGGGCTCGGGTGTGGGGCCGGGATCGGTGAGGCGGGCGATCAGCAATGCGGCCAGGTCTTCGCCCGGACGGACCAGGGGGAAGTCGGGCAGGGCGTGGAGGGTCAGACTGGCGGTGCGGGTCATTGCGGTGGAGGGTAGGGAGGGGCTGGGGTCGGTGGCAAGGCGGGGCATGCGCTAAGCGCGGCGAGCAATGCGTTGGTCGCTTCCCCCGCGCTCTCCGCCGCCATAACTCCCCCCATCATCGCCACCCCCGCCGCCCCCGCCGCCAGGCACGCCGCCATCCCTGCCGCATCCACCCCCCCCAGCGCCACCACCGGCAGCGGCGCCGAGGCCGCGATCGCCCGCAGCCCAGCCACCCCCAGCACCGGCCCATAGCCCGGCTTCGACGCGCTCGGGAACACCGGGCTGATCGTCACATAATCCGCCCCCGCCGCCGCTGCGCGCGCCGCAGCCTCCGCAGTATGCGCGGATACGCCGATCAGCGCCGCCGCCCCCAGCCTTGCGCGGGCCGCCCGCGCATCCCCGCCCTCCGGCAGATGCACCCCCGCCGCCCCGGCCGCGCGCGCCGCCGCCACATCGCCATGCACCATCACCGCGGCACCCCAGCCGCGCCCCAGCGCCACCAGCCGCGCCAGCAACGCCAGCCGCGCCGACGGGTCCAGGTCCTTCTCGCGCAGACTGAACCAGCGGCAACCGCCGGCGAAACACGCCGCCGCCACCGCTTCCAGGGGCGCGCGCGCCGCCCGCCGGTCGGAGATCACCAGCAGCGGCGGCGATGGCAGCCTCACCCGCCGATCAGCCCCAGCTGCGGGCTGGACGGCTCCGCCAGCGTCCGGCGCGGGATCCGCCCGGCCAGTCGCGCTTCCCGCCCCGCCACCACCGCCGCGCGCATCGCCGCGGCCATGCGCCGCGGATCGCGCGCGCGCGCCACCGCGGTGTTCAGCAGCACCCCGTCGCAGCCCAGCTCCATCGCCAGCGCGGCGTCCGACGCCGTGCCGACGCCGGCATCCAGGATCACTGGGACCGGGCTGGTGGCGACGATCCGCTCGATGGCATGAGGATTGACGATGCCAAGACCGCTGCCGATCGGCGAACCCAGCGGCATCACCGCCGCCGCGCCCACATCCGCCAGCTTGCGGCAGGTCACCGGATCGTCGTTGCAATACGGCAACACGATGAAGCCGGCGGCCACCAGCGTTTCGGTGGCTTCCAGCAGCTGAATCACATCGGGGTACTGGGTCTCGCGGTCGCCGATCAATTCCAGCTTCACCCAGTGGGTTTGCAGTGCCTCGCGGCCCAGTTCGGCGGTCAGGACCGCGTCCTTCACGGTCATGCAGCCGGCGGTGTTGGGCAGCAGCGCGTAGCGGTCGCCCAGAACGTCCAGCAGGCTCTCGGCGTAGCCTTCCAGGCTGATGCGTCGGATCGCGACCGTCACCAAAGATGGCTCGCCGGCGGTCAACGAATCCAGCAGCACCTGTTGATTGGGGTAGCCGCCCGAGCCCATGAACAGGCGCGATCCCAGCGCCCGGCCGGCAATCGTCAGCGCGTCCATCAGCCGCCCCCGAACGGCTTGACGATCTCGATCGTATCGCCGGCGGCGAGCGCGACCGCGGCCCAGTTTCGCGCCGTGACCAGCGCCCCGTTCACCGCCACCGCCACGCCGCGCGGGCGACTAATGCCGCGCGCGGCCAGCAATTCGGCCACCGTCGCCGCGGCCAGCGGCTCCTCGGTGCCATTGACGCGGATGGTTGCATTCATGCAGGATCCTTCGGCGCGAAGCGCGACGGCGCGAATGGCGCCATCTCCGGCGCGATCCTACCCGACAGGATGTGATCGGCAACCAGCGTCGCGGTGATCGGCGTCAGCAGGATGCCATTGCGATGATGCCCGGTGGCATAGACCAGGCCGGGCAGCGTGCCCGGACCCAACAGCGGCGCGTCGTCGCGTGAGCCGGGGCGGAATCCGACCCAGGTTTCGGCGATGGGCAGGTCCTCGATCCCCGGCAGCGCGCGCCAGGCGCCGTCCAGCAGGGACAGCAGGCCACCGGCGGTCAGGTGCGGGTCGAACCCTTTTTCCTCCACCGTGGCGCCCACGATCAGGCGGCCATCGGCGCGCGGCACCAGATAGGCGTGCGGCGCCCAGACCACATGGCGCAGCAGTGGCGCCGCCGGGTCCATCGACAGGGCCAGCATCTGGCCTTTGACCGGGCGCACCGGCGGGCGGGCGGCTTGCGGCATCCCGGGGAGTTCGGCCGACCAGGCGCCCGCCGCCAGGACCACCGTCTCCGCCTTCACGCACGCCTCACCCGCGATCACGCCGGTGACGCGCCCGCCGGTCAGGTCGAGCCCGGTCACCGCGCAGTGTTCCCGCAGGACCCCTCCGGCTTCGCGCAAGGCGGCGGCCAGCGCCGCGCCCAGCAGGCGGTTGTCGGCCTGATGATCGGCGGCGCTGAACACCGCGCCGGCCAGCGAGGGCGTCAACCGCGGCTCCCGCGCCAGGGCCTGGCGCGGCGTCAGCCATTCCAGCGGAATGCCGTGGTCGCGCTGGAATTCAAAGGTGAAGCGCAGGCTGGCCAGGTCGTCGCGATTCAGGGCCAGCATCAGCGTGCCCTCCTGGCGCAGCCCGACTGGCAGGCCGGAGGCGGTCTCCAACGCGGCGGCGAAGTCCGGCCACAGCGCCAGGCTGGCGCGGTTGAGCGCGGACAGCGCGGCTTCCCCGGGCTCGGTTTCCACCCCCGCGGCCAGCATCCCGGCGGCGGCCCAGGACGCGCCGCGCCCGGCCTGGCCGCGTTCGAAGACGGTCACCGGAACGCCGCGCTGCGCGAGGCGCCAGGCGATGGCAAGGCCGATAACGCCGCCGCCGATGACGGCAACGGAGGAGGGGGAGGGCGGAATGGCGGGCCTCGCGACGCAACGCGCCGAGATTACCCCGGCCGCCGGCGCGGGGGAACCGGCCGTCAGGCGGCGGCGGAAACCGGCATGGCCTGTGCGGCGAACAGCGCGTGCAGCAGACGGTTGTTCAGGGCATGGCCGGAGCGGTGTGCCACGAACCGGCCACGGATCGGCGCGCCCGCCAGCGCCAGATCGCCCACCGCATCCAGCAGCTTGTGGCGCGCGAACTCGCGGTCCATGCGCAACCCGCCCGGGTTCAGCACGCGCGCGCCATCCACTACCACCGCGTTCGCCAGGCTGCCGCCCAGCGCCAGGCCGGCGGCCTGCAAGGCGGCGACATCCTCGGCCATGGCGAAGGTGCGCGCGGCGGCCAGTTCGCGGCGGAACGATGCCGGGGTCAGCCGAACCTCCAGGCTTTGGCGGCCGATCGCGGCCGCGGGAAAATCGATCGAAAGCCGCATCTCCAGCCCCTCGGCGCGCGGCGCGGGGCGGAGTTCGGCCCAGGCGTCCCCGTCTTCGACCCGGACCACCTGGCGTGGCACGAGGAAGCGGCGCGGTGCGTCCTGCGCGGCAATTCCCGCGCATTCGATCAGGAACACGAACGGAGCCGCCGAACCATCCAGGATCGGCACTTCCGGCCCGTCCAGGCTGATCAGCGCGTTGTCAATGCCAAGCCCCGACAGCGCGGCCAGCAGATGCTCCACCGTGCTCACGCGGATATCGGGCTCGCCCGGCAGGGCGAGGGTGGTGGCCAGCCGCGCGTCGGCGACGTAATCGAAGCGGGCCGGGATGTCGCGCCCCAGATCGGTGCGGCGGAAAACGATGCCGCGCCCGGCTGGCGCCGGGGCCAGGGTCAGCGCGACGGTGGACCCGGAATGGACCCCGGTGCCGACGCAGCCGATCGCGGTCTTCAGGCTGTGCTGACGCGCCTCGGCCGGCACCTCGATCAGGCGCGGGGGGGGCAGCGTGTCGGTGGCGATGGCCAAGGCGTCCATGCTGTTCCCGGTCCCTTATTGGGGCGCCGCTCTGCTGCAACGCAAAACGGGCGCTCTCTAGGTAGAGATCGCCCGCTTCCTGCGCCAGTCACTCTTTATTTCCCCGTGTTACCGGGTAACTGATTGACCGGGATGGGTTTTTTCTGCCTCTCCGGTGTAGGATTGCTGGCGCCGGAGGAAGGTCGGGATTTCGAGTCCCTCATCCTCCCCCACCACCGGACGCACCTCCGGGCGGTCCATCGGGTGTCCACCCGTGTGCCCACCTGCGTGCCCAGCGGGGCGGCCGACGGGGCGTACCGTGTCCGACGGGTCCTCGGCATAGACACCAAGGCCGGGTTCGTGGCGCGGCTCGGTTGGCGGGGCGGCCACCCCGCTTCCGCCGCGGCGCGAGAAAATGCCCGTCACGGTGCCGAAGATGCTGGTGCGTTCCGGCTGCGTCGGCCGTGCCGGCGCGGCGCGCGGGCGGGCCGGGGCCGAGGGGATGAAGCCCGGCCGCGGCGCCTCCGTGGTCTCGGCCCGGCCCAGGGAGGGTGCAACGGCGGATGACGCGATCGGCGGTACCGACGGACGCAGCGGTGCGGCGTGACCCGGGGCGGCTTCGGCGACCGGTGCGGCGGACATGTCCACCGCCGTCAGAACGGGCCCCGCGGCGCGCCCGGTGGCCGGTGGCAGATCCTGCGCCACGCCGCCATTCACCGCGACCAGTTTTGGCCGGTCCTGGCTGCTCGCGAGCGGCACGTCGATGCCGGTCGCAATCACCGAGACGCGGATTCGCCCCGTCAGGCTGGGGTCGGTGGCGGAGCCGAAGATGATCTCGGCGTCCGGGTCCACTTCCTGGGCGACGCGCTTAGCGGCGTGCTCGACCTCGAACAAGGTCAGATCGTCGCCGCCGGTGATGTTGATCAGCAAGCCCCGCGCGCCGGCCATGGAGGTGTCTTCCAGCAGCGGGTTGTTGATCGCCGCCTCGGCCGCCAGCACCGCGCGATTATCGCCCTCGGCGGTGCCGGTGCCCATCATCGCCTTGCCCATCTCGCGCATCACGGTGCGGATGTCGGCGAAATCCAGGTTGATCTGCCCCGGCGCCATCATCAGGTCGGTGACGCTACGGACGCCTTCGTACAGCACCTGGTCGGCCATTTTGAAGGCCTCCTTCCAGGTGGTACGGTCATTTGCCATACGGAACAGATTCTGGTTCGGGATGATGATCAGGGTATCGACGTGTTCCTGCAGCTCGGCGATGCCTTCCTCGGCGGCGCGGGCGCGGCGGCGGCCCTCGAAATCGAACGGCTTGGTGACGACGCCGATGGTCAGGATGCCGCGCTCGCGCGCCATCCGCGCGATCACCGGGGCGGCCCCGGTGCCGGTGCCGCCGCCCATGCCGGCGGTGACGAACACCATGTGGCTGCCGTCCAGATGGCGGTACAATTCGTCGGCCGCTTCCTCGGCCGCGGCGCGCCCCACCTCGGGCCGGGCGCCGGCGCCGAGGCCCTGGGTGATATGCGGGCCGAGCTGGATCCGCCGCGTGGCACGGGAATGGATCAGCTGCTGCGCGTCCGTGTTCGCCACCACGAACTCGACGCCCTGCAGGTCGGCGGCGATCATGTTATCGACGGCGTTGGTGCCGCCGCCGCCGACGCCGATCACCGAGATGCGCGGGGTGAAATCCGTGTGCACCGGCTGATCGGTCTTTTTCATGTGCAGAACCATAGCAGGCGACCCCTCCGTCGATTCGTTGACTTGAACGCCATGCCCGCGATTCGGGGCAAGCGGCTTGTTGGCTAGGTAGTGTCTCGGTTTGAACGTCGGCGCCGGCCCGCACCCCCACCCGGCCACCCAACGTCAGTATATTGGCATTGGGTGGCCGGGTGGGGGTGCGGGCCGGCGCCGACTTGCTGTTCAAACCGAGACACTACCGTTGGCTTTGTCACAGTCGTTCCTTCACGAACGCCACCACGCGGGCGAGCCAGCCCCCGCGCGGCAACGGGTCGAGATCGATATCCGCGAGCCGCCGTCCGTTGCCGGCCGCCCAGGACAGCAGCCCCGCGGCGGTGGCGAAGGCGGGCCCGGCAGCGGCATCGGGCAGTCCGCGCAGGCTGGACGGCCGGCCGATCCGCACCTGCTTGCCGAGAATCTCGGCCGCCAGTTCGCGCACCCCGCCGAGTTGGCAGGCGCCCCCGGTCAACACGACCCGGTTGCCCGCGGCGCGCGTCAGGCCGGAGCTTTCCAGACGTTGCTTTACCAGCTCGAACGTCTCCTCCATGCGCGGGCGGATCACGCGCACCAGGTCGCTGCGCGGCACGCGCGCCAAATGATGGTCTTCCTCGCCGATCAGCGGCACCGGCAGCATCTCGTGATGATCGTCCGGGCAGCCGGAGGCGTTGCCGAACAGCGCCTTCAACCGTTCCGCGTGCGCCACCGGCGTGGACAGTAGCCGCGCCAGATCGTTGGTGACATGCACTCCGCCGATCGGCAGCTGCGCGGTGTGCAGCAGCTGACCCTCGGCGAACACCGCCATCCCGGTGGTGCCGCCGCCCATGTCGATCACGGTGGCTCCCAGTTCGCGCTCGTCCTCCACCAGCACGGCAAGCCCCGCGGCCATCGGCGCGGAGACCAGCTCGGCCACGTCCAGATCGCAGCGCGCCATGCACGCGCCGAGCGAACGCAGCGCCCCCGACGCCGCATCGATGATGTGCAGCCGCGCCGTCAGGGTGGAGCAGAACAGACCGCGCGGATCGGCGACCCCTTCGGTCTCATCGGCCGAGAAGGTCAGAGGCAGGGCGTGGATCGTCTCGCGCCCCTCGCCTTCGGCGCGGGCGCGGCCTTCGGACATGATGCGGCGGATATCCGCCTCCTCCACCGCGCGACCGCCGACATGCCACTGCACATTCAGCAGCCGGCTTTCCGGCTGACCGCAGCTTAGATTCACGGTCACGCTGCGCAGCCGCGTATCGGCCATGTCCTCGGCCTGGCCGACCGCGGCGCGGATCGCGCGCTCGGCCTCGTCCAGATCGACGATGCCGCCGCCGCGCACGCCCTTGCCGCGATGCCAGCCGAAACCGGTGGCGCGCAGCCGGCCGTCGGCTTCCTGCCGGCCGATCAGGCAGACCACCTTGGTGGTGCCGATATCCAGGATTCCGATCGGGCCGGAGCGTCCACCGCGTCCGCGCGGGGCGTCCTCCGCACCGGGTTCCTGCGCCACCAGCAGGCGCGGGGCCATCTGGTTCATGTCGGTTTCTTTCCGGTGGGAGGGGGCGGCACCGCGGCCGCGATCGGACGCAGCACCAGCATCGATGGCAGGCGCAGATCGATGAACCGCAGCGGCCGGTCGAGCAGCGCGAACTGCGCTTGCAGCTGCGCCAGCCGCGCGATCGCGCGCACCGCGTGCCCGCCCGGCAGGCGGACCGTCATGCCGGATTTCATCATCAGATCCCAGCGCCGGGAATCCACCCGCACCGCCGCGGCCACGCGCGGCGCCAGTTCCGGCTGCGCGTTCAGCGCGTCCAGCAGCCGCGCCGCGGCACGTGGCGCGCCCGGTCCCACAACCAGGGGCAGGGCGCGGAAGTCGCGCGCGTTGCGGTCGGCGACGGTGTCCCCGTCGCGGTCGATCAGGCGGAATTTGCCTTGATCCTGCCAGATCGCGAATGGCCGCCGCTCGATCAGACGCACCACGATCGTGTCGGGCAGGCGCCGCTCCACGGTGGCGTGCTGCACCCAGGACAGGCGCTCGATGCGCGCGGCCACGGCGCGGATCGGCACCGCCAGGATCGGGGTGCCGCGATGCACGTCCATCGCGTCGCGCAGCACCGGCTCGGGGGTATTGGCGCGGCCTTCGATGACGATGTGGCGCACCTGCATCCCGGCCCGCGCGGCATCGCCGGCCAGTGCCAGATGCAGCCGGTCCAGCGTGCTGCCCGGCGTGCCGGAGCGCAGCAGCGCGGTCAGTGCCAGCAGCACCAATCCGCATCCGGCGGCGACCGCGGCGGGACGGATCAGCCAGCGCTGCCGACGCAACAGCAGCCGCAGCCGCGCCGGCCGGTCCTGGATGGAATTGCGCGGCCCGCGCGCCTTGTTCACCCCGCGCGGCATGTCGCCTGCTCCACCATCCAGGTGCACAGCGCCGGAAACGCGATGCCGCGATGCGCCGCCTGCTCGGGCAGCAATGACGTGCGGGTCAGGCCGGGCTGGGTGTTCACCTCCAGCAGCACCAGCCGCCCCGGTTCGCCCTGGGTATCGTCGTAGCGGAAATCCGCCCGGCTGGCGCCGCGGCACCCCAGCGCGCGATGCGCCGCGAGCGCCATTTCCAGCGCGCGCGCATAGGTATCGCGATGCACGCCGGCGGGGATGACGTGGCGCGAGCCGCCGGGGGCATATTTGGAATCGTAGTCGTAGAACGCGCCTGCTTCGGCGATGATCTCGGTGACCGCCAGCGGGTCTTCGCCCATCACCGCCACGGTCAGTTCGCGGCCGGGGATATATTCTTCCACCAGCGCGCGCGCTCCGTAGCGCCAGGCACGCGCGATGGCGGCGCGGCGATTGTCGCCGGCGCGCACGATTTCAACGCCGACCGAGGAGCCTTCGTTGGCGGGCTTGATGACGTACGGCAGCGGCAGCGGATCGGCTTCGGCCAGCGCGTCGCGGTCGATCAGCTTGCCGTGCGGCACGGTCAACCCGGCGGCGGCGAACAGCGTCTTGGCCGCGGTCTTGTCCATCGCCAGCGCCGAGGCGCGCACGCCTGAATGGGTATACGGGACGCCCAGCCAGTCGAGCACCCCCTGGATCGAACCGTCTTCTCCGAAACGACCATGCAGCGCGTTGAACACCACGTCCGGCGCCGGGGTCAGTGCGGCGATCAAGGCGGGGAGATCGGGGCCGACCTCGATCGGAGTGACCTCGAACCCGGCATCCGCCAGCGCGGCGATCACCTCGGTGCCGGAGGCGAGACTGACCTCGCGCTCCGCCGAGACGCCGCCATACAACACCGCGACCCGGGTCATGGCGTGGTCTCCCCGGTTGGATCGGAGCCGGAGCCCCCCGTCCCGGAGCGCCCCGTCCCGGAGCCCCCCGTCATGGCTGGGCTTGACCCAGCCATCCGCGCACCGGCCGCGCCCGCCGCGACGCTGGCGCGCCCGGATAAGGGCGTCCGCGAGTCCCCCGCCGCCGCATCCGTCGGCGCGCGACCCGAGGTGGGCGCGGTCCCCGGGTGGATGGCCGGGTCAAGCCCGGCCATGACGGGTGTTTGCACGGCGGGCGTGTCCGCGGCGGGTGTGTGCGCGACCGGGGACGGCGCAGCGCCGTGCTGGCCCAGGCGGCGGATTTCCCATTCCAGCCGGACGCCGGTCGCGGCGAACACGCGCCGGCGCAGCTCTTCGCCCAGACCTTCCAGGTCGGCCGCCGTCGCGGCCCCGGTGTTGATCAGGAAATTGCAGTGCTTCTCGGACACCATCGCGCCGCCGCGGGTCAGGCCGCGGCAGCCGGCGGCATCGATCAGCTCCCACGCCTTCTGGTGCGGCGGGTTGCGGAACGTGGACCCGCCGGTGCGCGCGCGGACCGGCTGGCTCGCTTCCCGCGCCGCCCGGATCTCGGTCATTCGCGCCGCGATCGCCGCCGTTGTCCCGGGGCGCGCCCGCAGCCGCGCGCGGACCACCGCCGCGCCATGCGGCAGCCGCGCGTGGCGATAGGCGAAGGCCAGATCCGCCGCCGCCAGTCGCACCAGCGCGCCGGAGCGCGTGACCATCTCGGCCCAGTCCAGCACCGAGGCGATGTCGCCGCCATACGCGCCGGCGTTCATCGCCACCGCCCCGCCGATCGTCCCCGGCACGCCGCACAGGAACTCCAGTCCCGCCAGACCGGCCGCCGCCGCGTGTTCCGCCACCGTCGCGTCCAGTGCGCCGGCGCCGGCCACCACCCCGTCCGCCTCGATCGCGACGGCCGTGAATCCGCGTGCCAGCCGCACCGTCACCCCGGGAATGCCGCCGTCGCGGAGGATCAGGTTGGAGCAAGCACCCAGCACATGCACCGGGATCTCGGGCGCCAGCGTGCCCAGGAACGCGCCCAGATCGGCCGCGTCGGCCGGGCGGATCAACACCTCGGCCGGCCCGCCGACGCGGAACCAGGCCGTCCCGGCCAGAGGCGCGTCGTGCTGCACCCGCCCGCGCAATGGCGGCAGATCGAAACCCGCGACGCGCGCGGCGGCCATCATGGCAGCGCTCCCGTGCGTCGCGCGCCGCCCGGGCCAGGGGCATTGCCCGGCGCTTTACCCACTTGGGCCTGCAACGCGGCCAGCTCAGCCGGCAGCGTCGCGGCCCATTGCGTGATGTTCCCCGCGCCCAGGCAAACCACGTAATCGCCCGGGCGCGCGATCGCGAACACCATCTCGGCCAACCGCGCCGGCGATGACAGTGGCACCACCGAGCGATGCCCGCGCGCGCGCAAGCCCTCCACCAGCGCGTCGCGGTTCACGCCCGGGATCGGCGCTTCGCCGGCTGGATACACATCCGCCACGATCACCGTCCCGGCGTCGTTCATGCACGCGCAGAACTCGGGGAACAGCGATTGCAGACGAGAAAACCGGTGCGGCTGCACCACCGCGACCACGTTCTTCGCCCCCGCCTGACGCGCGGCTTTCAGGACCGCGGCGATCTCCACCGGATGGTGGCCGTAATCGTCGATCACGGTGATCCCGCCGGCCTCGCCGGTGCGGGTGAAGCGGCGCTTCACGCCGGCAAAGCCGGCAAACGCGCTGCGCAGCGTGTCGGCGTCGATCATCATCTCGACGCCCACGGCCACCGCGGCCAGCGCGTTCTGCACGTTGTGGCTGCCCAGCATCGGCAGGCGGAATGGACCCATCTGGCGGGTGCGGTTGCGGATCCGGTCCGTCACCGTCACGTGGAACGTGGCGCCCCGGCTGTCCGCGCGCAGTTGTTCCGCCCGCACATCGGCCTGCGGGCTGAAGCCGTAGGTGATGATGCGCCGGTCCGCCAGGCGCGGGATCATCTGCTGCACGCCGGGATGGTCGATGCACAGGACCGCGAAACCGTAGAACGGGATGTTGGCGACGAACTGATCGTAGCCCGCCACCATCGCCTCGGCCGTGCCCCAATGGTCCAGATGCTCGGGGTCCATGTTGGTGACCACGGCGATCACGGCGGGCAGGCGGAGGAAACTGCCGTCGCTTTCGTCGGCCTCCACCACCATCCATTCGCCCTGGCCCATGCGGGTGTTGGAGCCGTAGGCGTTGATGATCCCGCCATTGATGACGGTGGGATCGAGCTTGGCCGCTTCCAGCACTGCGGCGATCAGCGACGTGGTAGTGGTCTTGCCATGGGTGCCGCCGACCGCGATCGACCATTTCAGGCGCATCAGCTCGGCCAGCATTTCGGCCCGGCGCACCACCGGCAGGAAGCGGGCGCGGGCGGCGGCCACTTCCGGGTTGTCGCGCTTCACGGCTGAGGAGATCACCACCACCTGCGCGTCGCCCAGATGGGCCGCGTCATGGCCGATGGAGACCGCGATCCCGGCATCGCGCAGCCGGCGCACATTGGTGGAATCGGCGATATCGCTGCCCTGGACGCGGTATCCCAGCGTGTGCAGCACCTCGGCGATGCCTGACATGCCGATGCCGCCGATGCCGACGAAATGGATCGTGCCGATGGAAAGCGGCAGCGCCCTCATGGCACGCTCTCCCCGGCGCCGACGCGCAGCACCAGGTCGGCCAGGCGCTCGGCCGCGTCGGCGCGCGACAGGGCGAACGCGGCGGCGGCGGCGCGGGTGCGGCGGTCGGGATCGGACAGCCACGCGGTCAACGCGCGCGACAGCGCAAGCGCGTCCAGCCCGGCCTGATCCAGACGCTCGGCTGCGCCGGCCGCGACCAGCGGGATGGTGTTGGCGCGCTGGTGGTCGTCGATCGCGCCCGGCAACGGAACCAGCAGCGACGGGCGCCCGACCGTGGCGATCTCGGCGATGGTCGAGGCGCCGGCGCGCGCCACCACCAGCTGCGTATTCGCCAGAAGCGCGCCGATATCGGCGAAGAACGGTGCCAGGGTCGCGCGCACGCCGGCTGCGTCATAGGCGGCGCGCACCCGGTCGAGATCCTCGGCGCGGCATTGCTGGGTCACCGCGAGGCGCGCCCGCAGCGGCGCCGCCAGCAGTGCCACCGCTGCCGGCACCAGGTCCGCGAACACCCGCGCCCCCAGCGATCCGCCCAGCACCAGCAGCGACAGCGGCGGGCCGGGGACGTAGCGCGCGCCGGCATGAGCCAGGATTCCGGCGCGCACCGGATTGCCGGTCACGACGACGGCAACCTGCGCCGGCACCAGGGCGGTATCGGCGAAGCTCAGTGCCAGACAGGCGGCGCGACGGACCAGCAGGCGGTTCGCCCGCCCCAGCACCGCGTTCTGTTCGTGCAACACCACCCTGGGACGCGGGCGCGAGAGGAACGCGCCGAGCGCCGGCGCCACCGACGGGTAGCCGCCGAATCCCACCACCGCCTGCGCGTCGAGGCCGCGCAGCAGGCCGCGCGCGCGCCAGCCGCCCCAGGTCAGCGCGCAGGCAGCCGCGACGCCACGCCGCAGGCCGCGTCCGGCGATCCCGGCACCGGGGAGCACATGCACATCCAGCCCGGCGAAGGCGGCGCTGGCCGCCGCCCGCGTATCGGTCATCAGCACCACCGGTTCGCCGCGCGCGGCCAGCGCGGCGGCCAGCGCCTCGGCCGGGAACAGATGCCCGCCGGTCCCGCCGGCGGCGATCACCACCGGCCTGCCGCAGCTTCGCGCCTGCGGTTGCGGAAGCCGGCGCGGGCGCGGACCGCGCGCGCCGAAATCCGATGCCTGCGCGCCCGCCAGCGGCGGGGAGAAGCGTTCGGCCATGACGGTGGGGCCGCTCATAGCGATTCCCCCCGCACCCGCCGCCGGCTCAGCGCCAGCAACATGCCGACCTCCAACGCCGAGGCGAGCGCCGAGGACCCGCCATAGGAAATGAACGGCAGCGTCATCCCCTTGGTCGGGATCATCGCCAGCGCCGAGGCCATGTTCACGAACGCCTGCAACCCGAACGCCGCGAGCAGTCCGGTGCAGGCCAGCACGATGAACGGGTCGGTCTCGTGGAGCACCCGCCACATCCCGCGCAGCACGATGAAGGCGAACACCAGCGGGATCAGCGCGGTGAAGATCAGGCCGATCTCCTCGCCGGCGACGGCAAAGATGAAATCGGCGTGGGCGTCGGGCAGCTGATCCTTGATCCGCCCTTCGCCCAGGCCGCGGCCCAGCAGGCCGCCATGGCCGAACGCTTCCAGCGCGGTCTTGATCTGATAGGTGTGCGGGCCGTGCGGGTGCAGGAACTCGGCGACGCGCAGGCGCACATGGCCGAACATCAAATAGGCGGCGATCGCCAGCCCCACCATCGCCAGCAGCGCCAGCGCCACCGCGGCCAGGTTCAGCCCATCCACAAAGAACTGCACGAACAGCACCGCGGTGATTACCGCGGCCATGCCCACATCGGGCTGTTCCTTCAGCAGGAACATGATCACCAGCCAGATCGCGCAGGCGATCACGCCGCCCGGGAAGCGCGGATTGCGCCGCCGCTCCGCCAGCAGCCAGGCGGCTACCACGGCGAAGCACGGTTTGAGGAACTCGCTGGGTTGCACCGCGAATCCGGGGAAGCGAATCCAGCGCCGCGCGCCGAGTACCTCCATGCCGATTGCCAGGGTCGCGGCGGTCAGGATCAGCGCCACGATCCCGCCCACCAGTGCCAGCCGCCGCACATCGCGCGGCGTCAGCATCGAGATCGCGAGCATGGCAACCAGCCCGGCCAGCAGGAACACCACCTGCTTGGCCAGCAGGTGATAGCGCGGATCGCCCAACCGGGCGGCCGCGGACGGCGCGGCGGCCAGCGCCAGCAGATAGCCGAAGCCGAACAGCACCCCCACCGCGCCGAGCGAGGCGTGATCGACGGTCCACCACCAGCGGCCCAGCACGGAATTGTCGGCACGCGAGACGGTCATCACGCGGTCTCCGTCTGCGGCAGGGCGCCAGCGAGGGCGGCGAAGCGCACACCGCGCGCCTCGAACCCCGCGAACTGGTCGAAGCTGGCGCAGGCGGGCGAGAGCAGCACCACCGGCGCGGCCTGCGCGCGGGCGGCGGCGAGGGCGGCCGGAACCGCCGCCTCCAGCGTGTCCACCACGCGATGCGCGACGCCGGCGCCCGCAAGGGTTTCGGCCAGCACCGGGCCGTCGCGGCCGATCAGGAACGCCGCTTCGATGCGCGGGAAGAACGGGGCGAGTGCTGCGATCCCGCCCGCCTTGGCGATGCCGCCGGCGATCCAGATCAGGCGCGGGTAGCAGGCCAGCGCGCGCGCCGCGGCATCGGCGTTGGTGGCCTTGCTGTCGTCGATGAAGCGCACGGCGCCGATCCGCGCGACCTCGCGCTGGCGGTGCGGCAGGCCGGGGAAGCGCATGATCGCGCGCGCCACCGCGGCGCGGTCGGCACCGAGGTGCAGCGCAATCGCGCAGGCGGCCGCGGCGTTCTGCGCGTTATGCGTGCCGGGCAAGGAAAATGCGTCGTTCAGGTCCAGCACCGGTCCCACCGCGTCGCGCAGCACCGAGCCAATGGCGGAGACGTCGGCCGCGCCCTCACCCGAGACCGTGACCAGCCGCGCCGGGCCGCCACGCAGCCCATCGGCCATGGCGCGGGAGGGAGCGTCGTCGATCCCGATCACCGCCAGGTCGGCGGATGTTTGGCGCGCGAACACCTGGCGCTTGGCCGCGGCATAGCCCGCCATGTCGCCGTGTCGGTCCAGATGGTCGGGCGAGAGATTCAGCATCGCCGCGACAGCGAAGCGCATGGTTTCGAGTCGCTCCAACATGTAGCTCGACATTTCCAGGACATAGACGCCGCCATCTGCCAGCAGCGGCAGCGACAGCGCCGCCGGCCCCAGATTGCCGCCGGCGGCGCAGGCGATCCCGGTCTCGGTCAGGATATGGGCGAGCAGCGCGGTGGTGGTGGATTTGCCGTTGGTCCCGGTGATGCCGACGAAGCGGGTGGCGGATCCGGCGGCGCGCACGGCACGGAACAGCAGCTCGGCATCCGACAGGATCGGCACGCCGGCGGCGATCGCGCGCGCAGCGGCCGGATGCGGCGCGGGCAGACCATGCGGGATGCCGGGGGACAGGATCAGGGCGTCCAGCGGCGCATCCCATGCGGCGGGATCGACCACGGCGACCCGCCCCCGCTTTGCGGGGGGAGAAGGCTGGGGTGAGGGGGGACGCGCGGGCGGGACGCCGCCCCGGCAAAAGGAGTCGGGGGCCGCTTCTCCTCCCTCACCCCAGCCCTCTCCCCCCGCGAAGCGCGGGGAGAGGGAACTGCGCCGCGCGGGATCATCGTCCCAGGCCAGCACGTCGGCGCCCATCGCCGCCAGCGCGGCGACCGCGGCGGCGCCGTTGCGCCCCAGTCCCAGCACCGCGAAGCGGCGTCCCGCGAACAGATCCCGGGGGAAGCCGCTCATCGGATTTTCAACGTCGCCAGGCCGAGCAGGGCCAGGACCATGGAGATGATCCAGAACCGGATCACGATGGTGGGTTCTGCCCAGCCCTTCTTCTCGAAATGATGATGCAACGGCGCCATCAGGAACACGCGCGTGCCGGTGCGCTTGAACCAGAACACCTGGATGATGACGGACACCGTCTCCACCACGAACAGCCCGCCCACGATCGCCAGCACGATCTCGTTCTTGGTCACCACGGCCACCGCGCCCAGCGCGCCGCCCAGCGCCAGACTGCCGGTATCGCCCATGAACACCGCCGCCGGTGGCGCGTTGAACCACAGGAAGCCCAGCCCCGCGCCGATCAGCGCCGAGCAGAACACGGTCAGCTCGCCCGCCCCCGGCACCGGATGCAGCTGCAAGTAATCGGCGAAGATGCGGTTGCCCACCAGATACGCGATCAGCGCGAACACGCCGGCGGCGATGATCGAGGGCACGATCGCCAGACCGTCCAGCCCGTCGGTCAGATTGACCGCGTTCGAACTGCCCATCATCACCAGCGCGCCGAACACCGGGAAACCCCAGCCCAGCGGGATCAGCAAGGTCTTGAACACCGGCAGCGCCAGCGCATCGCCCAGAGTCCCGTCGGTGGTGTGCATGATCCAGGTCGCGGCCAGCAGCCCGATCACCGCCTGACCCAGCAGCTTCGCCCGCCCCGGCAGGCCGCGATGGTTGCGCCGCGCAAGTTTCAGGTAGTCGTCGGCGAATCCCAGCAGGCCATAGCCGAACGTCACGCCCATCACCGCCCAGATGTAGCGGTTGCGCAGATCCACCCACAGCACTGTGGCGCCCAGGGTGGCCAGCAGGATCAGCACGCCGCCCATGGTGGGCGTGCCGGCCTTCTCGATCAGATGGCGTTCGGGGCCGTCGGCGCGGATCGGCTGGCCCTGGCCCTGGGTGCGGCGCAGCCAGCGGATCAGGCCGGGGCCGATCAGGAAGCTCATCACCAGCGCGGTCAGGCACGCGGCGCCGGACCGGAACGTGATGTAGTGCACCACGTTGAAGGCCGAGATGTCGCGCGTGAGCGGATGGGCCAGGGCGAACAGCATCAGCCCGCCTCCGTCCGGCGCAGGATCGCGGCGACGATCGTCCGCATTCGGCTGCCCAGGCTGCCCTTCACCAGGATCGTGTCGCCCGCCGTGACCTCGGCCGCAACCAGCGGCGCCAGGGTGGCGGCGTCGGGCGCATACACCACCGGCGGCGTGCCCGGCAGGGCGTTGCGCAGCTGGCGCATCTGCGGCCCGCACAGGAAGATGCGATCGGCGCGCAGGGCTTTCGCCAGGGCGGCGTGCTCGGCGGGGCCATGCTCGCCCAGCTCCAGCATGTCCCCCAGTATGGCGATGCGCCGCCCCGCTTCCGCGGCCAGCACCGCCAGCGCGGCACGCATGGAGGCGGGGTTGGCGTTGTAGCTTTCGTCCAGCAACAAGACCTCCCCGCTGGTCATCGTCAGGGTGCGGCGCGCGCCGCGGCCGGGGAGCGGGGCGAACCCGTCCAGCGCAGCGGCGGCGGCGGCGGGCGCTACGCCCAAAGCGGCGGCGACGGCGAGCGCGGCGAGCGCGTTCTCGGCCATATGCAGGCCCGGGGCGGCCAGGCGCAGCCGGACCGCCACGCCCGCGCAGCACGCTTCGATGCGCGATCCGGCCGGTTCGGGAGTGAACCGATCCAGCCGGAACGCCGCATCGCGGCCGGCGCCGAAGGTCAGCACCTGCGCGGCGGACGCGGCGGCGCGCAGAATCCCGAACTCTGGCGCCGCTTCCGGCAGCACCGCGATCCCGCCGGGTTCCAGCCCCTGGAAGATCGCTGCCTTTTCCGCCGCGATCGCCGCGAGTGTCCCGAGATGGCCGATATGCGCCGGTGCGATCGCGGTGATCGCCGCCACATGCGGGCGGACCAGCCGCGCGAGCGGGGCGATCTCGCCCGGGTGATTCATGCCGAGCTCGGCAATGCAGAAGGCGGCGTCCGCCGGCAGGCGCGCCAGCGTCAGCGGCACGCCCCAATGGTTGTTGTATGACGCTTCGGCGGCGTGGGTCGGGCCAGCGGCTTGCATGATCCGCCGCAGCATTTCCTTGGTGGTGGTCTTGCCGACGCTGCCGGTGACCGCCGCCACGCGCCCGGTAAAGCGCGCCCGCCCGGCCGCGCCCAGCGCGGTGAGGCCGGCCTGCGTGTCCGCGACGATCAGACAGGCGCCATCGCCGATCGCGCGTTCCGCCAGTGCGCCCCCGGCGCCGCGCGCCAGCGCGTCGGAGACGAACAGATGCCCGTCGCGATTCTCGCCCTGCAGGGCGACGAAAATCTCACCTGGGGCCACGGCACGAGTGTCGATGGACACGCCGGTGGCATCGAACCGGCGGGTGAACCGCCCGCCCGTGGCGGCCTCCAATGCCGCGGCGGTCCAGAGCGCGGTCATGCGGCGCTCCCGACCCGTTCGCGGATCACGGCGGCGTCGTCGAACGGAAGCACCTCCGCGCCAACGATCTGCCCGCTTTCGTGGCCCTTGCCGGCTACCACCAGCACGTCGCCCGGCCCAAGCGCGTGGAGTCCGGCGACAATCGCCCGCGCCCGGTCCCCGATCTCCATTGCGCCGGGGCAGGCGGCCAGGATCGCGGCGCGGATCGCGGCGGGGTCTTCCGAACGCGGATTGTCGTCGGTCACGATCACGCGGTCCGCGCCGCGCGCCGCCACCGCGCCCATCAGCGGACGCTTGCCGCGGTCGCGGTCGCCGCCGGCGCCGAACACCACCACCAGCCGCCCTTTGGTATGCGGGCGCAGCGCCTCCAACGCGCGGCGCAGCGCGTCCGGGGTGTGCGCGTAATCGACATAGGCGCAAGCGCCGTTGGCAAGACGCGCGGCGCGTTCCAGCCGCCCGCGCACCGGGCGCAGCGCGGGCAGGGCGGCGAGTGCGTCGGCCTCGCCCAGCGCCTCGGCGAGCGCCGCGGCAAGCAGCGCATTCTCGGCCTGGAACCGCCCGGGAAGGGACAATGCGATGCGGCACGGCGCGGCGCCGGCGCGCGAGATCGTCAGGTCCTGCCCGTCGGCGCGCGGCGTCGCGGCGATCAGGCGCAGCGCGTGGCCGGCATCGCCGACCAGACGTAGGTCCAGCCGGCGGCGGCGGGCGATGTCGGTCAGGGCCGCCAGCGTTTCCGGATCCATATCGGCGTTGGCGACCGCCGGCGCGCCCTCGGGCAGCAGCGTGTCGAACAGGCGCAGCTTGGCGGCGCGATAGGCCGCCACCGAGCCATGGTAGTCCATATGGTCGCGCGTGAGGTTAGTGAAGCCGGCGCCGGACAATGCCACCCCGTCGAGCCGGCATTGATCGAGACCATGCGACGACGCCTCCAGCGCCGCATGGTCGATCCCGCTCCGGGCCAGTGCGGCGAGCGTGTCGGCGAGCGCCACCGGATCGGGCGTGGTCAGGCCGGCGCCGGTGGCCGGCCCGTCGCCCGTTTCCACCCCGAGCGTGCCGAGGCTTGCCGCAAGGTGGCCCGCCAGCGCCCAGATCTGGCGCAGGAACGACACCGTACTGGTCTTGCCGTTGGTGCCGGTGACGGCGGCGATCACGCGCGGCGCCGGGCCGGCGAACCGTGCCGCCAGCAGCGCCAGCAGCCGGCGCGGCGCGGGATGAGCAAGCAGCGGGCGGGCGGGCGTGCCCTCCGGCCATTCCGTGCCCTCGGGGGCCAGGATGGCGGCGGCGCCGCGCGCCACGGCCTCGGCGATGAAGGCGCGCCCGTCGGTTTGCGCGCCCACCTGGCCGACGGGGCGGGTGCCGGGCAGGGCGGCGAACAACATCCCCGGCTGCACGCGGCGGCTGTCGGCGGTCACGCCGGCCAGGTCCAGCCCGGCCAGAGCGGGCGCCTCGGCCAGACCGGCCAGGAGCTCAGCGCCGCGCAAGCGTGGTCTCCGTGGCGGCCGGAATCACCCGCGCCGGTGGCCTGCCGGGCCAGGCGGCCGGAATCGCCCCCACTGGCGGCGGTGGCGCCGCCGGCGGCAGCGGCAGCACCGGCGGCATCACGTCCGACGGCGTACCGGGCGGGACGGTGGCCGGGATTCCTTCTTTCCAGCCCGCATACGCCGCGATGCCGCCGGGAACGCGATCTAGCAGCGGGCCTCCGGGAGGGATCGGTGGCGCGAGCGGCAGGGCCAGCGCCTGTTGCAGCGCGGGCAGATCTTCCGGCGCCGCCGGCAGCAGGCCCAGCATCGGCGCAATCCGCGCGATCGTGTGCTGGATCACCGGCCCGGCGATGAACCCACCGGTGGAGAATCCATAGGTGCTCTTGTTGCCCTTCGGGCTGTCGAGCATCGCATAGATGATATATTTCGGATCGGTCATCGGAAACGCGGCGATCATCGACGCCAGGTTGGTGTGCTGGCGATAGCCGCCTTTGCCGATCTTCTGCGAGGTCCCGGTTTTCGCCCCCACCAGATATCCCGGCACGCGCGCCGGCGCGCCGGTGCCGAACAACAACACGTCGCGCATCAGCTTGCGGATCATCAACGAGACCGCGTGTCGGATGACCCGATGTCCCGGCGGTATCGTCCCGGTCGGCAGCGCCCGCAACGTGGGTTTGTGATACACGCCGCCATCCAGCAACGAGGCGGTGCCGGTGATCAGCTGGATCGGCGTGACCGCGATGCCGTTGCCGAACGAGACCGTCATCACCGAGGCTTTGCCCCAGGCGCGCTTCGGCTGCACCTGCGGACGCGCGCTTTCCGCCAACTGGATCGGCGCGGCGGCGAACATGCCGTTGGCGCGCAGGAACGCGCGCTGGCGGGCGCGACCGACCAACAGGGCGATATGCGAGGCGCCGATATTGGACGATTGCGCGATGATCTCGGGCAGCGCGTAGTCGTAGCGGGCGGGTTCGAAATCGGTGATGGTGAAGCGGCCGATATGGATCGGGTGGACGGTGTCGAAGCGGTCCCAGATATGGATCACGCCATCGTTCAGCGCCATGGCCGCGGTCTGCAATTTGAACGTGCTGCCGGGCTCGTAGGTGCCGGAGGCGGCGCGGTTGAAGCGCGCCAGGGGCGGCGCGGAACCAAGATCGTTGGCGTCGTAATCCGGCAGGCTGACCATCGCCAATACCTCGCCGGTATCGACCTTCATCACGATCCCGGTGGCGCCGATTGCCTGGAACTCGGTCATCGCCTGCTGGAGTTCCTCGGTCAGCACCGCCTGGACGCGGACGTCGATCGACAAGGCCAGCGGCTTGGGGTCGGTCATCAGGCGGTGGTCGAAGGCCTTCTCGACGCCGGCGATGCCGTGATCGTCCACATTGATCCCGCCCAGCACCTGCGCGGCCAGATGCCCCATCGGGTAGCGGCGGATCTCGGTGGGCAGGAACTCAACCCCGGGGATGCCGAGGCCGATGATCTGTTCCTCCTGCAACGGCGTCACGCGGAACGCCAGATACACGAACTGCTTGTCGGTCTCGGCAAGCCGCCGCGTGGCCATCGCCAGATCGAGATCCGGTAGCGCGGTCTTGAGCTGCGCGGCGACCTTCGCCGGATCGATGATCTCGCGCGGATCGGCATACAGCGACGCGGCCGGCAGCGAGATCGCCAGAATCTGTCCGTGCCGGTCGGTGATCATCGCCCGGCGCACCAGCGGTGCGGCGGCGAGCGTGGCGGGGTGTTCCAGCAGCGCCGCCACCGGATGCGGTGCTTTGGGGGGCAACTGCGGGCGGATCACGGTCACCCAGGACAGCCGGCCGACCACCGCGGCAAACAGCAGCGCGAACACCGCGGTGCTGAACCCCAGACGGCGGCGCGACCGGGCCTCGGCGGCGCGGCGGCGCAGGTCGGGCGCGGTGACACGAACCGTCTCGGTGCGCGGCACGGCGTCCAGACGCGCCGCACCTGGGCGCGTGCGCGGCACCTCACGCGGGGCCGAGGTCGCGGGCGGGGCCGAATCGGGCTCGGCTTGTGCCGGCTGCGGCGGTTCGGATGGCGGGCCGAAGGCGCGTGGCGGGGGCGGAGCGCCGAGGCGGTCCTGCCAGAGCGGATTGCGGTTGTCCTGCGGGCGGCGTGGCGGGGTCATGGCGCTAGTCCCCGTTGCCGGCCTGATACGGAAGCGGTGCGGGCGGCGCCGGCCCCGCGCCGGCCCCGCGCGCCATACCGAGCATGGAGACCCCGCCGACCGGGCGCGGCGGCGCGCGATAGACGGGCGCGCGATAGGCGGGCGCGCGGTACACGGGCGGGCGATAGCCGGCGGGGACGAGCCGCGGTGTATAGGGGCGCGGGGCCGGCACGAATTGACGCGCCATCAGATGGGGTGCGGGGCGTGGCGGCGCGGGATGCAGGATCGCGGCGCGCCCTGCTGGCGAGGCGGTAGCCGGCGCGCGCGTGAGGCGCACCGGAGCGCCGGCAACGATCCCCCGGCCGGCAAAGATCGGGCTGGCGGCGACCGGTACCGGGGGGTGCGCGCGCGCGACCTGGGTCGGTGCCGGCGCCAGGGCGGCTGCACCGACCGACGCGGCCGCAGACGCCGGCGGCGACCCGGCAGGCGAGGACGCCGCGACCGCGGTCGGCGTCGCTCCGCCGCGGCCGGCGTCGGGGCCCGTGCCGGGGACCGACCCAGGGGCCGACCCGGGACCCGGTACGGTGCCGACCGCGGCGACCGCGCCGGCATCGTTGGTCTGGTCGGGCGTGGTCCGCGTTGCCGGCAGGCGCGCGGTCAGGGTGGCGAAGGTTGCGAACTGGCTCGGCGCCGTGGGTTGCAAGGTCAGGTATTGATCGGCCAGGCGCTTCAGCCGGTCCGGCGCGCTCTGCACCGCCCAGTCGGCTTGCAGCAGCCGGATATGCTCGCGCACCGTCCGGGATTGCTTGACCGTGCGCTCGATCCGCGCGTCCAGCAGGCTGCCCTGGTGCTTGGCGTAGAACACGTAGAACCCGGCGAACAGGGTCAGCAGCGCCGATAGCAGGGTGATCGGGCGGATCATGCCGCAAGCCGCTCCAGCGCGCGCAGCCGGGCGCTACGGGCGCGCGGGTTGCGCCCGCTTTCCGCCGCCGAAGGGCGCAGCGCGCGCGAGGTCAACAGCTGAAACCGCGGTGCTGCCGGGTGACGTATGTCGTGACCCAGACCGCGCGGGTCATGCCGCGACGGACCGGGCGCGCGCCCGGCGGCAGCGGCCATGAAGCGCTTCACCGGGCGGTCCTCCAGCGAATGGAACGCCACCACCACCAGCCGTCCGCCCGGGGCGAGCAGCCCGGCCGCCTGGTCCAGCGCGCGGTCCAGCTCGCCCAGCTCGTCGTTCACGCGAATCCGCAGCGCCTGAAAACTGCGCGTGGCCGGATCGATCCCGCTCGGGTCCGATGGCATGACGGAGCGGACGATCCCCGCCAGCCGCGCGGTGGTGACGATCGGCGCCTCGGCGCGCGCGGCGACGATCGCGCGGGCGATCCGGCGGGAGGCACGCTCCTCGCCGAATTCATACAGCAGGTCGGCCAGCGCGCGTTCGTCCAGACGGTTCACCAGATCCGCCGCCGTGGGGCCGGCGCGGTCCATCCGCATGTCGAGCGGTCCGTCGCCACGGAACGAAAATCCGCGCGTCGCATCGTCCAGCTGGAACGAGGACACGCCGAGATCGAACACCGCTCCATCCAGCGCCGTCACCCCGGCTTCGGTCAGCAGCGCGAGCAGATCGCCGAACCGGCCGTGCAGCAGCCGCAGCCGCTGCCCGTGGCGGGCGAGCAAGGTGGCGCCGCGCGCGATCGCGTCCGGATCGCGGTCCAGCGCGATGACGCTGCACGGCGCGGCGTCCAGGATCGCGCCGGTATAACCGCCGCCGCCAAAGGTCGCGTCCAGATAGACGCCGCCATCGCGGGGCGCGAGGGCGGCCAGCATCTCGGCCTGCATCACCGGAACGTGACCGCCGGTCATGGCGCAGCCATGCGCGGGGAGGGATCGAAATCGGCCAGCATCAAGGTCAGACCCTGAGTGGCGGCGTAGTCGCGCGCGCGCGCCTGCTCGGCGGCCCAGGCATCGGGCTGCCACAGGCGGAAATGCCGCCCGAAACCGACGAACTGGACGGTCCCGGCGATGTTGGCATGGGAAGCCATGGATTCGGGCAGCACGATCCGGCCCTCGCGGTCGGTCTCGGCCGCGGTCACTTCGGCGAAAATCGCGGCGGCCATGGCGTCGTAGGCGGGGCTGAACAGGGGGATGCGATCGAGTTGCGCGCCGAGATGGGCGAACACCGCTTCCGGCCATGCCTCGATGCAGGGGAGCTGATGGGATTTCCGCAGCACCATGCGGCAGAGCGCGTCCTCGTCCGCCGCGCCGGCATAGCGGCGGAGCACGGCGCGGAACGACGCGGGGACGGACACGCGGCCCTTGCCGTCCAGCTTGTTCTGATGGCTGCCCATGAAAGGGGACATCCGCCTGGCCGGACCCTCGCGCTGGCTCCGGCCCGCCGCGCCATAGGGGTGGGACAAAGCTGGGTGTTCCGCCCGTCATTGGGCATCCATGGGATAGCATGGGAAATCGTGGTCCGTCAAACGGTATCATGGGTGATTTTCGCACGATTCCTTTGAATTCCGCCGCCTATTCCCCCGGCGGTTCCCCCCCTCTCTGGCGCCAGGCGGCACACTCAAGCGTGTAGGACGGTGCGCCGTGACCGGGTCAAGGGGTGTGAGCGGGCAGGATTCCCCGGCCACCCGGTGGTCCCGATCGCCGCTGGTTCCGTTTTTGGCGTTTCCCGGGTGGCCGCGATTCGGGGCCGGATGGGACGTCCCTGGATTCCGAGATCGGATGCAGCCGGGACGAAGCCGCTGGTTGCACCGCATAACCGAAATGGGTCCCCGGCCCGAGGCAACGGCGAGCGTATCCCAGGGCCGCCCGCTTGGGTGGCCGGCCGTTCAGCCGGGGTTGCTGCGGGAACGCCGAGCGCCGATCAGCCCGCCGGTCTGAAACTCAGGCTATCACCCTGATCGGAATGGGCCAACGGCGAACCGCGGCTGGCTTGGGCGGGAATGGTGACTGCTTGCCCGCCCTTGCTCCGCCCCGCCCGGCAGGGCACAAAGCCCGTGTGCCTGCGGGACCCTTGCGCATTGGCGTCATCGGCGCCGGTCATTTCGGTCGCTTCCACGCGCTGAAACTGGCCGCGACGCCGCGCGCGCACCTGTCCGGTATTCACGACGCCGATCCCGAACGCGCCCAGGCGGTGGCGTGGGAGACGGGCAGCGCGGTCCGATCGCTGCCCGAATTGCTGGCGCAGTCCGACGCCGTGGTGATCGCCGCGCCGGCCGGCGCGCATCACGCCCTGGCCTCGGCCGCGCTGGAAGCCGGACGGCATGTGCTGGTGGAGAAGCCCATCGCCGCGACCCTGGCCGAAGCCGACGCGCTGGCGGGGCTGGCCGCGGCGCGCGGCCTGGTGCTGCAGGTCGGGCATCTGGAACGCTTCTCCGCCGCCCATGCCGCGCTGACCGGGCACATGGGCCGCGCGCTGTATATCGAGGCGACGCGGATCGCGCCGTTCAAGCCGCGCGGCACCGATGTGTCGGTGATCCTGGATCTGATGATCCACGACCTGGACCTGATCCTGACCTTGACCGACAGCCCGATCGAATCGGTCGATGCGGTCGGCGCCGCGGTGGCCTCGGCGCACGAAGACATCGCCAGCGCGCGCATCCGTTTCATCTCCGGTGCGGTTGCGACCATCACCGCGAGCCGCGTGTCGGCGCGCACTGAGCGGCGGATGCGGATCTTCAATGCCGACGGCTATGTGGCGATCGATTTCGCCAATCGCCGCATGACCGTGATCCGCCGCGGCGCCGGCCAGGCGCCAGGCTTCGTGCCGTTGAGCTTTGTGGAAGGCTTCGGGATGCAGGACGTATCGTGGCAGGACCACGACGCGCTGGAAGCCGAGCACGCCGCCTTCATCGCCGCCATCACCGATGGCGGGCCGGTGCTGGTGGACGCCGCAGCTGGGCGCCGGGCGCTGGCCGCGGCGCTGGCGGTGGGCGAATCCATGGCCGCGGCGCGGGCGCGAATGCAGGCCTCGGGACTGATCCCGTAGGCGGCTAAAAGGACAACAGCCGGTCCAGCAGGGCGTGATCCGCACGCAGTTCAGCGGCCGGCCCGGTATGGCGCACCGCGCCTTTCTCCAGCACATAGACCCGGTCGGCCAGCGCCAGCGAAAACGCCACGCCTTGTTCGGCGAGCAGGATGGTCATGCCCTGGGATTTCAGCTCGGCGATCTTCTCGCGCAGCAGATCGACGATCAGTGGCGCCAGCCCCTCGGACGGCTCGTCCAGCAGCAGCAATTCCGGGTTGCCCACCAGGGCGCGGGCGATGGTCAGCATCTGCTGCTCCCCGCCCGAGAGGAACCCGCCGCGCTGGTCGCGCCGCTCGGCCAGGATCGGGAACAGCTCGCAGACCCGTGGGATGGTCCAGGCGCCGGGACGGCGCGCGGCGCGGGCGGCGACATCCAGATTCTCCCACACCGAGAGTTCGGCGAAGATGCGCCGGTCCTCCGGCACGAAGCCCATGCCGGCACGCGCCATCCGGTGCGGGGCCGCGCCGGTCATGTCCCGCCCGTGCCAGATCACGCGCCCGGACCGCGGCGGGGTGATGCCCATGATCGAACGCAGGGTGGTGCTTTTTCCCACCCCGTTGCGGCCCAGCAGGCAGACGCACTCGCCCGCCGCCACTTCCAGCGAGATGCCGAACAGCACCCGGCTGAGGCCGTAGGCGGTGTGGATATCCTCGACCGACAGCAGCGCCATCAGGCGTGTTCCCCCAGATAGACGCGGCGCACATCGGCGTTGGCGCGCACTTCCTCGGGCGTGCCCTCGGCCAGCTTGCGGCCCTGGTACAGCACCGCGATCTTGTGGGCGATGCGGAACACCACGTCCATGTCGTGTTCGGTGAACAGCAGCGTCAGGCCGCGTTCCCCGGCGATGCGTTCCAGCAGCGCGATGGTTTCGTGTGTTTCGTTGGCCGACATCCCGGCGGTGGGTTCGTCGAGCAGCAGCACACGCGGATCCGAAGCAAGCGCGATGCCGAGTTCGAGCTGCTTCTGGTTGCCATAGGCGAGCACGCCGGCGACCGTGCCGGCCTGCGGCGCGAGCCCGATCGAAGCCAACAGCGCCATCGTCTCGTCGCGGAACATGGCCTCGGCGCGGGAGAAGAAGTCGCGTCCCTTGCCGCGATGGGCCAGCAGTGCGGCCTGCACGTTCTGGAACACCGTCAGGCGCGGGAAGATGTTGGTCAACTGGAACGAGCGTCCCATCCCGAGCGCGCAGATGCGGTGCGGGGCAATGCCGGTGACATCGCGCCCGTCCAGCATCACCCGCCCGCCATCGGGGCGGATATGGCCGGTGATGAGGTTGAAGAAGGTGGATTTGCCGGCCCCGTTCGGCCCGATCACGGCGACGATCTGGCGCGCCGCCACCGTCAGGCTGACTTCGTTGACCGCCACGAATCCAGCGAAGGTCTTGCGCAGTCCGGTGATTTCAAGCATCGCCGCGCCTCGCCAGCAGCCGCCGCACGGCAGCGCCCCCGCGTGCCAGCCCCCCCAGGATTCCGCCCGGCAGCGCGAACAGCAGGATCAGCAGAATGCTGCCCAGCACGAACGGCCAGTATTGCGTGTAGTTGGTGATCTCCTGGTTCAGCCAGACCAGCGCGAAGGCGCCGACCGTGGGGCCCCAGAAGAAGTTCATCCCGCCCAGGATGGTCATGATCATCACTTCCGCCGATTTCGGCCAGAACACGTAATCGGGGAATACGCCGCGGTTGAAGATGCCATAGAGCGCGCCCGACAGCCCGGCGAAGCCGCCGGCCACCACGAACACCGATAATTCGTAGGCGCGCACATTGAGGCCGATGAACGCCGCGCGCTCGCGGTTGTCGCGAATTGCGGTCAGCATCCGCCCGAACGGGGAGCGGGTGATCTGACCGACGATCGCGATGCACACCGCGACCAGCGCCAGGGTCAGTACATAGAACCGCTGGTTGATGTTCAGATCGCCCAGATACGGAACCGAGGCCATCCAGTGCATGTTGGGGAACGGCACGTCGGCGATGCCCTGATCGCCCCCCGTCACCGTGTTCCATTTGAAGCACACCGCCCAGACGATCTGCGAGAACGCCAGTGTCAGCATGGCGAAATAGATCTTGGTCAGCCGCACGCAGAAGAACCCGAATACCAGCGCGAACATGGCCGCGCCCAGCCCGGAGGCGGGGAATGCCAGGACGAACGGCAGTCCGTAACTCTTCATCAGGATCCCGCACACATAGGAGCCGATGCCGAAATAGGCTACATGCCCGAACGAAATCAGCCCGGTGGTGCCGAGCAGCAGGTTCAGGCTGATCGCGAACAACGCGTCGATCGCGATTTCCGTGCCGAGGAAGGTTTCATAGCGGCTGCCGATCCAGGGTAGCGGCAGCAGCACCAGGAAGATCAGCAAGGTCCAGGGAATTCGGCGTGCGCTCATCGGATCGGTCGACCGAACAGGCCCCAGGGCCGCACGATCAGCACCACCGCCATCAGCGCGAATACCGAGAACAGTGAGAACTCCGGCAGGATCAGGATGCCGAACGAGAGCACCTGGCCGTAGATCATCGCCCCCCAGAACGTGCCCCAGAACGAGCCGAGCCCGCCGATGACCACCACGATGAAGGCCTGCACGATCACCTGCACGTCCATCCCCGGCACGATGCTTTCCATCGGCGTGATGAACGCCCCCGCGATCCCCGCCAGGAACGAGGACACCGCGAACATCCCGGTATAGATCAGCCCGACATTGGCCCCCATCGCGTCCAGCATCTCACGATCGGCGGAGGCCGCGCGCAGCATCCGCCCTGCCGCGGTGCGCGCCAGCACCAGCCCCACCGTGATGGCGATCGCCGGGCCCACGGCGATGATGAACAAGTTATAGTACGGCACGGTATTGCCGAGCAGCTGGAAGCCGCCATCCAGGATTGGCGGGCGATGCACCGAGAGCTGCTCGGTGCCCCAGATATATTTCGCGGCGTCGCCCAGGATCAGCACCAGCGCGTAGGTGAGCAGCAGCTGATACAGCTCGTCCAGGCCATAGAGATGACGCAGCAGCAGCCGCTCGGTCACCGCGCCCAGCAGCGCCACGCCGAGCCCGGCGGCCAGCGCCGCCAGCCAGAACGCTTCGCCCACCGGATGCAGCCAGGTCACCACCTGCCAGGCCAGATACGCACCGATCATGTAGAACGAGCCATGCGCGAAATTGAGCACACGCATGACGCCGAATACCAAAGACAGGCCCGAGGCAATCAGGAACAGGAACATCGACGTCGTCAGTCCGGACAGGAACTGGCCGACGAGCAGGGAGGCCGTCATGACGTGGCGGCCTCCCCGTGACGATAACGAATGGTCAACTCAGTGTCCGGCCGGCTCGGGATTGTAGTAGGTCGGATCGGAGATGACCGCGAAGGGGAACTTGGGCGAACGCACCATCACGCCCCAGTATTCGCCGGCGTCGGCGTCGTGATTGGTGGCCGAGAAGGTACGCGGGCCGAGCGGGGTAGAATAGGTCATCCCCGACATGGCCTTCGACACCGCCGCTTCGTTGGTGGAGTTGGCGGCGCGGATACCCTGCGCGATCGCGGCGATGGTCACATAGCCCTGGATCGCCCAGGACGATCCGAATTTGATCTTGAGCGCCTTCGCCACCTTGGCATCGAACGCCTTGTCCGCTGCCGGCTGGTTCGGTCCGTCCCACAGCACCGGATCATAGGTATTGGTCCAGATTCCCAGCGGATAAGCGCTGCCCAGCGCGCGGGTCACGTCGATCGAGCCGGCCTCACCGCCATCGGCAAGCCGGTTGTGGATCGCCTTGAAATACCCCAGCGGCGTTCCCTGCTTGACGAAGCTGATGAAATCGCCAGCGAATTCGTCGCAATAGACCGCGTCCGGGTGCTTGGCCATCTGCGCGGTGATGAACGGGGTGAAATTCGCCTGCCCCAGCTTCGGCCATTCCTGATCGACGATCTTGATGTCCGGGCGCAGCTTGTGCAGCTCGGCGACGAAGGCGGCGATCGCGTCGTGGCCATACGCGTAGTCGGGCGCGATGGTCGCCACGGTGTGCACGTTCTTCCATCGTGCCACGATGATCGCGCCGGCCTGGCCCTCGATGGTGGTGTTGGAGGCGGCGCGGAAGATGTAGGGATGGAAGTTCTGTGGGTCGGTGAGCTCGTAGGTCTTCGCCGACGGGGCGACGAACACCACATGGTTTTCTTTGGCGATGGTCGAGACCGCCGGCGCCTCGGCGGAGGTCAGCGTGCCGGCCAGGAACTGCACCCCGTTCTTGACGATCAGTTCGCGCGCGAGGCGAACCGCCTCGGCCGGATTCGCCTTGCTGTCGCGCGGCAACAGTTCCAGTTTGCGCCCCAGGACCCCGCCGGCGGCGTTGATGTCGGCGACCGCGAGTTCCGCGCCCTTCAGGATGGGCACGCCATAGACGGCGGTGGGGCCGGAGAGGGGAATCGGGAAGCCGATCTTGATCGGCCCCTTGGCCATCGCCGCTACGGGCAACAGCAACATCGCCGCGGTTGCGGCGAGTAGGTGACGAAGTCGCATTATAGCCTCCCTGCGCGCCGACGGATGTGTCTCCGTTCGGTTCTGATGTCGGGATCGTGACCGACCGCGGCCGGGCTGTCAAGCGTCCGTCGCAGATCGACCATGCGTCAGGCGCATGGGCTGGCGCCCCGGTTTGCCTGCCCGGCTGGGTTCTGGCATACGCCGCCCGCGATTACGTTCCGTTCATGCCTCCTGATCCGTGCCCGTTTGGGCCGGGCCGTGGGGTTCACGTGTACACACAGGGAAGCTTCCTTATGTCCCTCGCCTTCATCGTCATTATCGTCTGCGGCGCGTTGGCGCTGCTCTATGGACTGGTCTCCGCCCGCCAGGTTCTGGCGGCCGATGCCGGTTCGTCGCGGATGCAGGAGATCTCCGCGGCGGTGCAGGAAGGCGCGCGCGCCTACCTCAACCGCCAGTACATGACCATCGGCATGGTGGGCGTGGCGGTGGTGATCTTCCTCGGTCTCACGCTTGGCATTCATGTCGCTATCGGCTTCCTGATCGGCTCGATCCTGTCGGGCGCGGCCGGGTATATCGGCATGAATGTCTCGGTGCGCGCCAATGTCCGCACCGCGCAGGCATCCCGCAACGGGCTGGCCGCGGGGCTGGATATCGCCTTCAAGGCGGGTGCCATCACCGGGCTGCTGGTGGTCGGCCTCGCGCTGCTGGGCGTGACAATCTATTACGCGATCCTGCGCGACACGATCCACGGGCCGGATCTGCGTCCGGTGCTGGAATCGCTGGTGGGCCTGTCGTTCGGCGCATCCCTGATCTCGATCTTCGCCCGGCTCGGCGGCGGTATCTTCACCAAGGGCGCCGATGTCGGCGCCGACCTGGTGGGCAAGGTCGAGGCCGGCATCCCCGAGGACGACCCCCGCAACCCGGCCGTGATCGCCGACAACGTGGGCGATAATGTCGGCGACTGCGCCGGCATGGCGGCCGATCTGTTCGAGACCTACGTGGTGACCATCGTCGCCACCATGCTGCTGGCGGCGATCTTCTTCACCGGCACGGTGCGCGATGACGTGCTGATGCTGCCCTTGGGCATCGGCGGGATCTGCATCCTGACCTCCATCGTCGGCACGTATTTCGTGAAGCTTGGTCCCGATAACGGGATCATGCGCGCGCTCTACAAGGGCCTCGCGGTCACCGGCGCGCTGTCGGTGGTGGGGATCGCGCTTGTGATCGCCTGGTTCGTGGGCTTCACCACGCCGCTGGCGGAAACCGGCGCCGCCTCGGTCACCGGGTTCGACCTGTTCGTCTGCGCATTGATCGGGCTTGGGCTGACCGGCGCGATCGTGATGATCACGGAATACTACACGTCCACCGAATACCGTCCGGTGCGGTCGATCGCCAATTCCTCCACCACGGGTCACGGCACCAACGTGATCCAGGGGCTGGCGATCTCGATGGAGGCCACCGCCGGTCCGGTGGTGGCGATCGCGATCGCGATCATCCTGTCGTACATGATGGCCGGATTGTTCGGAATTGCCATCGCGGCGACCACCATGCTGGCGCTGGCCGGCATGATCATCGCGCTCGACGCCTACGGTCCGGTCACCGACAACGCCGGCGGGATCGCCGAAATGGCCGACCTGCCGAAGGACGTGCGCGTCACCACTGACGCGCTTGACGCGGTCGGCAACACCACCAAGGCGGTGACCAAGGGCTATGCGATCGGCTCGGCGGGGCTTGCCTCATTGGTGCTGTTCGCCGCCTACACGCAGGACCTGAAGCATTATTTCCCGAACCTGCATGTGAGCTTCCAGCTGGAAGACCCCTACGTCGTCATCGGCTTGTTCATCGGCGGCCTGCTGCCCTATCTGTTCGGCGCGATGGGCATGACCGCGGT
>DAHWDR010000266.1:0-4326 GCA_027330745.1 Acetobacteraceae bacterium
CTGGCCCATGACCTGGAAATCCGCGTGATCGTGGAAGGACTGGAAACCCCCGATCTGGTCGAAGCCGCGGCCATCCTGGGCGCCCATGCGGGCCAGGGCTACGCGCTGGCCCGGCCGATGCCCGGCGCGGCAATCCCCGGCTGGGTCGCGGGGTTTCAGCTGGAGCTGGACCGTGAGGCGCCGCGCAGCGCGCTCGGTGCCCTGGCCAGCATGTGGCACGCGGCCCATGTGGGGGAGGGGGGATCGAAACCCGTCGCCGCCTGTCCCGTCACGTCATTCCTGATCGCGCGCGGCCTGGAGGGCGGCCCGCTCGGGCGCGCGCATGAGCGGTTGCATGACCTCGCGGCGCGCGACGGGCGCGCCAGCGCGGGGTACCGCGGTGAGGCGGCTCGGTTTCAGCAGGCGCTGGCGGAGATGGCTCGGGCGGAGGGGTAGAAGGGCCAGGGGGCGCTGCCCCCTTACCCCCGCCAGGGGATGGTCCCCTGGACCGCCAATTTTTAGCTGGTCAGGCTTGCCAGTACTGCTCGGACTTCCGCGATTCCGGCGCCGGTTTCCGCGCTGGTCGCCAACACCTCGGGGTGGGCGGCGGCGTGGCGGCGCGCCAGCGCCGTGGTGGCCGCCAGCCGCGCCAGCTTCGCGGCATCGCCCAGGCCGTCCGTCTTGGTCAGAACCAGCTGGAACGTGACCGCGGCGCGATCCAGCAGCGCCATCACCGCTTGGTCGCTGTCCTTCAACTCGATCCGCGAATCCAGCAGCAGCAGCACCCGGCGCAAGCTGGGCCGGCCGCGCAGATAGTCGAACATCAACCCCTGCCAGTCCTGCTGGATCTCGCGGCCCGCCTTGGCATAGCCATAGCCTGGCATGTCCACCAAGGTCAGCGTCTCGCCGAGGGCGAAGAAATTCAGCTGCCGCGTGCGCCCCGGCGTGTGCGACACCCTGGCCAGCGCGCGCCGCCCGGTCAGCGCGTTCAGCAACGAGGATTTGCCCACATTGGAACGGCCGGCGAAAGCGATCTCCGGCCGCCCGATCGGCGGCAACTGGTCCAGCCGTTGCGCGGCGTAGAAGAACTCGCAGGGTCCGGCGAACAACAGCCGCCCGTGCTCGATCGCCGCCGCGTCCGGCGGCGCGGTCACGACCGCGCCAGACCCGGTTTCGCCAGCCTTGTGTTGCGCATGATCAGCCATTGCTGACCGATCGAGAGCAGGTTGTTCCAGGTCCAGTACAGCACCAGCCCCGCCGGGAACCGCCCCATCATGAAGGTGAAGATCAGCGGCATGAACAGGAACAGCTTGGCCTGCACCGGGTCCGGCGGCGGCGGATTCAGCTTCTGCTGGCCGAACATGGTCAGCCCCATCAGGATCGGCAGCACGCCAAGATGCAGGAACGGCGAAAACGCCGAGGGATGCCACGGGATCAGTCCGAACAGGGTGAAGACGTTGGTGGGATCGACCACCGACAGATTATGGATCCAGCCGTAGAACGGCGCCTGGCGCATCTCGATGGTGACGAAGATCACCTTGTACAGCGAGAAGAACACCGGGATCTGCACCACCATCGGCAGGCAGCCGGAGGCCGGATTGACCTTCTCGGCCTTGTACAGCGCCATCATCTCCTGCTGCTGCTTCTGCGGATCGTCCTTGAGCCGCTCGCGCATCGCCGCCACCTTCGGCGCCAGCAGCCGCATCTTGCTCATGGAACGGTACGAGTAGTTCGCCAGCGGGAAGAACAGCAGCTTCACGCAGACGGTGAACGCCAGGATCGCCAGGCCGAAATTGCCCAGCAGCCCATTCAGATAGTCCAGCGCATAGAAGATCGGCTTGGTGATCCAGTAGAACCAGCCGAAATCCACCGCCTTGTCGAATTGCGGGATGTGGTAGCGCGATTCATACGCATCCAGCAGGTTGACCACCTTCGCGCCGGCGAACAGATGCGAGGCAAGCTGGGCACTGGCGCCAGGGGCCACCACCTGCGGCGCGGCCGTGGCGTAATCGACCTGGAAATGCCCATCCCCGCCCTGGATCGAGCGGTACCGCAGCGTGGTCGGGATCGCCTGGTCGGGGATCAGCGCGCCCAGCCAGTATTTGTCCGAGAACCCGGCCCAGCCACCCTTGGACGTGGCCTGATAGGCGACGTTCCCGGCTTTGCCCTTGGCGTCCGATTTGGCCTTGGCGTAGGCCATTTCCTGCAACCGGTCATGGGCGATGCCGGTCAGCCCCTCGAACAGGATGTAATAGCCGGACGGCGGCGGCGTGTAGTCGCGCCGGATCCGCGCCCAGGGAAACAGCGTAACCGGGGCGGTGCCGGCGTTGCTCACCGTCTGCGTCACGCCGAACAGGTAGTGATCGTCGATCGTGAGCGCGATCCGGAACATCAACCCGGCGCCGTTGTCCCATGACAGGGTCACCGGATGGCCGGGTGACAGCGCGCCCGGGGTGGCGGTCCAGATCGTGGCGGGACCCGGCAGCGCGACCGTCTCCCCTGGCGCGGCGGACCAGCCGAACTGGGCGTAATAGGGGCGCTTCGTGCCGGGGCGCGCGAACAGCCGCACATCGGCCGCGCCAGGCTGCTGCGAAACGCGGTAGCGCGTCAGCACCACGTCATCGATGCGCGCGCCGCGCAGGCTGAGCGAGCCCTGGACCGAGGGGGCATCGATCGCCACCCGCGGCGCCGGCGCGGGCGCTGCTGCCGCGGTGGCGGCCGCACCGGGCGCCACCGCCGGTCCGGCGGGCGCGACCAGGGCGGCGGCAGACACCGCCGGCGGCGGATGCGGCAGATAGCGCGCCGCGAGATACTGATAGCCGATCAGGATCACGGCCGAGATCGCGATCGCGAGCAGCAGGCGTTTCTGGTCCATCTACGATTCCGTCGGGTCGGAGGCGGGCGGGACCGGATCGTACCCGCCCTCGCACCAGGGGTTGCAGCGCAGCACCCGCCAGGCCGCCAGCGCGGTGCCGCGCAGCGGGCCGTGGCAGCGCAGCGCGGCGATGGCGTATTCGGAACAACTGGGGGCGAAGCGGCACTGGCCGCCCAGCACCGGACCGAGCGTCCACTGATACACCCGGATCGCGCCGATGCCGACCGTGGCGCCGGCTTGCGACAGGCGGTTCATCGCGCCGCGCGCTCCAGCGCCGCGCGCAGATCGTCGAGCAGCGCGGGGAACGGGCGGGCGCGCGTGCCGTCCCGCCCGATCAGCACCAGATCGAGGCCGGGGCGCGGCGCTTCGGCCAGCACCGCGCGCGCGGCGGCGCGCAGGCGGCGGCGGGTGCGGTTGCGGATCACCGCGTTGCCGACCTTCTTGGTGACCGTGAACCCGAGCCGGGCAGGGGCGGTGTCCGGTCGCGCCAGCGCCTGGAGCACCAGGCCCGGGGTTGCCGCCTTGCGTCCACGCGCGGCCACGCGCAGGAACTCGGCGCGGCGGGTCAGGCGTGAGGGCTTGCGGGAAGCCGGGGCCATGGCATGAGGGCGCCGGTGGCGCCGGTCAGGCGGACAGGCGCGCGCGACCCTTGGCGCGGCGATTCGCCAGCACCTTCCGGCCGCCGACGGTGGCCATGCGCGCACGGAAACCGTGGCGGCGCTTGCGAACCAGCTTGGAGGGTTGATAGGTGCGCTTCACGCCTGCAACTCCGGACAGAACAAGGATCGGGCCAGACCCGAGTGGGCTGGCCCGGGTCGGGGCGTCGCGGCCCCGGTGGGTGGCGCGGCTTATACGGGTGGGGCCACGCCGGGTCAACGCCGGGTCAGCCGGTGTTACCGCAAAGGAGGAATGTCCAGCTGGGGCGGTAACGGATTCCGGGACGACGCCGGTGGATTTGGGGACACCCCCCTCCGGGATCACCTGCTGGCTGGGTGCGTCAGAGGGGGTTGCCCATGATTCCACAAGCGCGGCAGCAGAAGGCAGAGGGTTCAATTTTTCCTATTGGTCGCGGACGGCGGCGCCGAGGGCAGGCCCAGCCGCGCGCGGACCGCGACCAACCCCCGATGCGGCAGTTCGCCGACGAATGCGCGCTGCGCTTAGGAAATATGTGCTTAGCCGACAGCGACCTAATAATCACGAAGCATGTTTCGGAGTCTTCTTCGTGGGACCGCGACGCGGTGAGCAAGCGGCAGATATGGCTTGCCGTCCAGGCCGTGGCCGTCGGCGCTATCCAATGATAGTCGATGCAACTCAGCTACGCTCGGCGGTAGAATCCCAGCACGCCTGCCGCGCTAATTTGGTGCAGACGGTCCCCGTGCGCGAGACCTTCCAGGGTCGACCCGTCTGGGAGGGCGTCGTCCACGTATTCGACATAGAGGGCAACCCGAACGCCACCCGCGCCTACGCCTGGG
>DAHWDR010000267.1:0-3398 GCA_027330745.1 Acetobacteraceae bacterium
AGCGACTGCAACAAATCCCAGATCGGGTAGAACTGCCGGTCGGCGGGCGAGAAATCCTGCACCGGCGGCTGGTATTTCACCCCCATCAGGCCGAGATCGCGGATCGCGTGCTCGATCTCCTCCAGCCCCTTGCGCCCGCGCCAGGGATCGACCATCGCCCAGCCGGGCAGGAACACGTCCGGATACGCGCGGCACAAAGCGGCCAGCGCGTCGTTGTCATAGCGCCCGCCGGCGGCGCCATGTTCCGCATCCCAAGCGATCGGGATCGCCAGCACGTCGTCGCGACGGAATTCCTCGGCGATGGTCTGGTCCGGCCGGGCTTCGAACTTGCCCTTGAACATGCGCTGCGCGGCCGGCATGAACGGCGCGGAGGCGGCGACATAGGCCGGGTTCATCGGATGAACATGAACGTCGATTGCGCGCATCGGGCAGGCTCCGGGTTCAGACGGCCATAAGGTCGGGCAGGGCGGCGGTCCAGTCGGCGCGGATCGCCGCGGCGGGCAGGGCGCGCCCGATCAGCACCAGGCGGGAGCGTCGATCCTGATCGGGCCAGGCCGGCAGCGCAACCGGCGCCTCCAGCACATGGCCCACGCCGTGCAGCACGACCGGGCCGGTGCCGGCGATGTCCAGAATCCCCTTCACACGCAACAATCCAGCGCCCTGATCCAGACGCCAGCGGCGCAACCAGGCGTCGAAACGATGCCAGTGCAGCGGGGCGGTGGCGGTCAGGGCAACCGCGGCGGTGCCCACGGAATGGCCCACGGAATGACCCGGCGAGTCGGCCAGCCAGGCGCGGCTTGGCGATGCGGGCAAAGCGGGATTCAGGAACCGTTCCGGCAGCAGCATCACCGGGTCCACCGCACCGCGCGCGGCGGGCAGGATCGGCGCACGCGGGTTTGCGGTCCGTAACGCCGCGATGGCCGCCGCGGGATCGGCCAGGTCCGGCTTGGTCAGGATCAGCCTGTCGGCCAGCGCGATCTGGCCCGCGGCTTCCGGCGCCTCGGTCAACTGAGTGGCGATGCGGGCGGCGTCGGCGGTGGCCAGGATCGCCTCCAGCCGCAGCAGCCGCGACAGAGCGGGATTGCGCAGGATCGCCTGGGCAACCGGGGCGGGGTCGGCCAGGCCCGATAGTTCCACGATCAGGCGTACGAAGCGCGGCACGTCGCCCGCTTCACGCCGGGCGAAGATGCGCAGCACGGCCGCGTCGAAGGCGCCGGAGACATCGCAGCACAGGCAACCATTCGCCAAGGTCACGGTGCGGTCCGATCCATGCGCGATCAGCGCCTGATCCAGCGCGATCTCGCCGAACTCGTTCACCGCGACGGCGGTGTCCGCCAGCCTCCTGTGGCCCAGCAATGCATTCACCAGCGTGGTCTTGCCGCTGCCCAGGAAACCGGTCAGCAGCACCACCGGCAGACGCGCCCGGGCGGCTGGTTCGGAAACGAACATCGTCGCGCTATAGGTTGTCGCCCGGCGGTGAACAAGCTACCGGTCGGGCATGGACAAGCCGCCGCACTGGCCCGCGCCTGCTCTCGCCGTCGGCGGTCCGCTCGCCGGCGTGCGCGTGCTCGATCTGACCACGGTGGTGATGGGGCCGTCGGCGACCCGGCTGCTGGCCGAGCTGGGCGCGGATGTCGTGAAGATCGAGGCGCCCGAGGGGGACTCGCTCCGGCGCATCGGCCCGTGGCGCAACCCCGGCATGGGGCCGCTCCATCTGCAGGCGAACCGCGGTAAGCGCGGCGTGGTTCTGGATCTGAAAACGGAAGCGGGGCGGGCGGCGGCGCTGGCGCTGGCGGGGTTGGCGGATGTGTTCGTCTCCAACATCCGCCCGGTCGCGCTGGCACGGCTGGGGCTGGACGCGGCCTCCGTGCTGCCCGCGCTGCCGGGGCTGATCCATTGCACCGCCGTGGGCTATGGCAGCGACGGTCCGAATGCCGGCCAGCCGGTGTACGACGATCTGATGCAGGCGGCATCGGGCATCAGCGGGCTATTCGCCGCAGTGGACGGCGCACCGCGCTATGCGCCGGTCAATTTGTGCGACCGCGTGGTGGGACTTTATCTTGCCAACGCGATCCTGGCGGCGCTGGTCTATCGCGGGCGCACCGGCATGGGTCAGGCGATCGAGGTGCCGATGTTCGAAACCATGGCCGGCTTCGTTCTGGCCGACCATCTGGGCGGCGCTGCGTTCGACCCGCCGCTTGGGAACATGGGTTACCAGCGCCTGCTGTCGCGCGCGCGCGGGCCGTACGCCACGGCGAACGGGGGGCATCTGGCGGCGGTGGTCTACACCGATCGGCACTGGCGCGATTTCTCCGCCGCGATCGGCCAGCCGGAGCTGATGGGACAGGATGCGCGCTTCGCCTCCCAGGCCAGCCGCACGATCCATGCCGAAGCGGTCGGTCGGTTCCTGGCCGAAACCTTCTCCACCCGCGACAGTGCAGCGTGGCTGGCGCTGCTGCGGCGGCTGGACATCCCCGCCTGCACGGTCAACACGCTGGAAACCTTGCGGACCGATCCGCATCTGGCCGCGGTGGGGTTCTTCGAGGCCTCCTCCCACCCCACCGAGGGGGCGCTGACCGCCACGCGGTTTCCGGTGCGGTTCTCCGCGACGCCCATCGCCCCGGCCGCGCCGGCGCCGGCACTGGGGGCCGATACGGCGGCGTTCCTGGACTGACCCGGTTTTACCTGCCTCCGTCTTCGGTCCAACGCGGCGGGCGGCGTTCGTTGAACGCGGCCAGACCCTCCTGCGCGTCCCCGGTCATGGCAGTGGCGGCGATGGCGGTTTCGGCGAAGGCCAGTGCCTCGGCGAAGCCCATGCGTTCCATTGCCGCGATCGCGTGCTTGCCGCGCCGCAGCGCCACCGGGGAGACCTGCGCCAGCCGCGCCACCATGGCGTCCACCCGCCCGTCCAGCGCGTCCGCGGGCACGATTGCGCTCACCAGGCCCAGCGCCTGCGCCCGCGCCGCGTCGATCATGGTCCCGAGCAGACACAGCTCGTTCACCGCCCGCGCGCCCAGCAGCCCGCGCAGATAGACCAGGACCTGCATCGGGAACACGCCCACGCCGACCTCGGGCAGGCCGAAGCGGGCATGATCCGCGGCAACCGCCAGATCGCACATGCCCAGCAGCCCCATCCCGCCCGCCAGGCAATCGCCGTTCACGCGCGCGATGCTGGGGATGCCGAGGGCGCGCATCTGGCGGGCGAGGCGGCCGAAATCCGTGGTCGGCTCATCAAGGGAGCGGGCGAAGACATCGGTGCCGCCGGACAGATCCGCCCCGGCGCAGAATGCGCGCTCTCCGGCCCCGGTCAGCACCAGGGCGCGAATATCGCGGGCGGGCGCGGCGATGGCGGCGGCGATACCGTCCAGCACCGCGGCGTTCAGTGCATTGCGTTTCGC
>DAHWDR010000286.1:0-9990 GCA_027330745.1 Acetobacteraceae bacterium
TGGTCTCCGCCGCTGCCCGCGCTACCCCACGCCCCCAGGCTCCCGGTTCCCCAGCCAGGTCCCGATCCGCTGCACCGCCTCCTTCAGCGCGTCCAGGCTGGCGGCGTAGGAGAACCGCACATGCCCGTCGCCCAGCGCGCCGAAGCTGGTGCCGGAAACGGTCGCCACGCCCGCCTCATCCAGCAGCCGGGTCTGGAACGTGCGCGAATCCATCCCCGTGCCGGTAATGTTCGGAAACGCATAGAACGCCCCGCCCGGGGTCGCACATTGCACGCCCGGCAGCGCGTTCAGCGCCGGGATAATGTAGTCGCGCCGTTCCGAGAACGCGGCCATCATGCGCGCCACCGGCTCACGCGGGCCGGTCAGCGCCGCAATCCCGGCATATTGCGCGGACGCATTGACGCAGGAATGCGAATTGATCGCCAGCCGCTCGGCATGCGGGAACAGCGCCTCGGGCCATACGCCGAAGCCCAGCCGCCAGCCGGTCATCGCATAGGTCTTGGACCAGCCATCCAGCAGGATCAGCCGGTCTTCCAGCTCGGGGTAGGTGGTCAGGCTGACATGGCGGCCTTCATAGACCATCTCGCCATAGATTTCATCGGACATCACCGCCACCTGCGGATGCCGGGCCAGCCCCGCCACCAGGCGGTCGATCTCGGCGCGCGGTGCCACGCCGCCGGTGGGGTTGCCGGGGGAATTGAGGATCAGCAGCCGCGTGCGCGGCGTGATCTGGTCCAGCACCTCGGCGGCGTCGAACGAGAATCCCTTGCTCTCATGGGCACGCATCGCCACCGGGGTGGCGCCGGAGAAGCGGATCACGCTCTCATAGATCGGGAAGCCGGGATTGGGGTAGATGATCTCTGCCCCCGGCTCGCCGAACATCATGATCGCGAAGAACATCGTCACCTTGCCGCCCGGCACCACCAGCACCCGATCGGGCGAGATGGTCACGCCGTGGCGGCGATGCAGGTCGGCGGCAACCGCCTCACGCAGCGGCAGGATGCCGTTGGCCGGGGTGTAGCCGTGATGCCCGTCGGCCAGCGCCTTGCGTCCGGCCTCGACGATATGCGCCGGCGTCGGGAAATCGGGCTGGCCGATGCCCAGATTGATGATGTTGCGGCCCTGGCGTTGCAGGGCGGTGGCGCGGGCCAGCACCTCGAAGGCGGATTCGGTGCCGAGTTGGCTCATGCGCCCGGCGAGGATGGGCATCTGCTGGATCCTGGATGCGGTGGGGGCGGTAACCTAGAAAGCGCGGCGCGGTTGTCAAATCCCGCGCGGCGACCGGCGCGCGGGCTTCAGCCGGCTCCCATCTCCGGCAGCGCCCCGGTATTCCCGCCGCACACCACCACGCCCACCATGGCGCCAGGCGGCGGGACGAACGCGCCGCATAGCAGCGCGGCCAGCGCCGTCGCGCCCCCCGGTTCGGCCGCCACGCGCAGCCGGTCCCATAACAGCCAGCGCGCGCGCATGATCGCTGCGTCCGGCACCAGGACCAGCTGTGCGACATGGGCGGCGACAATCGGAAACACGCGCGCGCCGGTTTCGCGCGCACCCAGACTGTCGGCGGCGATCCCCCCGGTTGCCACCGCCACCGGGCCGCCGGCCGCCCGGGCGGCATGCAGGGTCGGGCAGGCGTCCGGTTCCACCCCGATCACCGTCGCGGCGCCGGCATACCAGGCCGCCACCCCGGCCAGCAGCCCGCCGCCGCCGGCCGCTACCAGGATATGGGTCAGGTCCGGCGCCTCGGCCGCCAGCTCGGCGCCCAGCGTGCCCTGGCCGGCGATCACCTCGGCGTCGTCATAGGCGTGGACCGCGAGCGCCCCGGTCTCGCGCACGCGCGCCACGCTGGCGGCGAAGGCGCCCGCGTAGTCGGCGCCGGTGGCCATCAGCCGCGCGCCATAGGCTTCGATCCGCGCGCGCTTGGTCGCGGGCGTGGGTTCGGGGACGAAAATCTCCGCCGCCAGCCCCAGTGCCCGGGCGGCATACGCGACCGCCGCGCCATGGTTGCCGCCGGAAGCCGCCACCACCCCCGCGCCCAGCGCCGGATTGCCGGCTTCGCGCGCGGCCAGCAGCCGGTTGAAGGCGCCGCGCGGTTTGAAGCTGCCGGTGTGCTGCAGCAGCTCCAGCTTCAGCGCCAGCGGCGCCGGCGCCAGGCCGAGTTCGGCGGCGTCGATCCGCAGCACCGGGGTGCGGCGGATCAGCGGCGCCAGTCGCCGCGCGGCGGCGGCGATCGCGGCACGGTCGGTCATTGCCGCCGCCGTTTCACGCGGCATTCCCGCGCCGGGTGACTCTGTGGTAACATGCGAGGAACGGCCTCCCGGACCTTGACCATGCAAGACGGACCACCGCGGATCAGGATCAGGGCAGGACTGCCGCGGTTCCGCTTGCGCGGCCGTATTATCAAAACGGATCAACACTCTGCACGATCTGGCCGCGATGGCAAGTGAAGTGCCGCAAACCCTCAGGGCAACCCGGTGAGCCGCGTGCACCAGGCCGGTCACCTCTCCCGCTCCGCGGGAGCGGTCGCCGTGCGCCGCATGGCGGGTGAGGGCGTGCCGCACCGGCGGTCCAACCCGGCCCCAACCTCCCCGGCGGCATCACCGGCGGTGCCGCCGCAGCCGGAAGACCGTGGCGCGTTCCCTCATCCGGCACACTCTGGGCGCCGACCTCTCCGGCCCAGCGGGAGAGGTGAAGATGCGGAATGTTTTGCCGTTGGCCCTGCGCAAACCCTGCACGCCAGCTGCGTCGCGCGCGACGGCGCGGGCGTGCTGCTGCTCGGCCGCCCCGGCGCGGGCAAGTCGGATCTGGCGCTGCGGCTGCTGGCGCGCGGGTTCGATCTGGTGGCCGATGATCGGGTGATGGTCGCCGACGGCCGCGCCGCCCCACCGCCGGCGCTGGCGGGATTGCTGGAAGTGCGCGGCCTCGGCATCGTCCGCCGCCCCTATGTGGCGCCGGTGCGGCTCGCGCTGGTGGTGCGGCTGGGGGCGAACGCGGCGCGGCTGCCCGACGCACTCGGCCCGGGCCTGCCCGCGATCGCGCTGGACCCGGCCGCGGCCTCGGCGCCGGAACGGATCGCGCTCGCGCTCGATTGCGCGCTGGGCCGCGCCGCGCAGTTGGTCGGGGCCTTCGCCGCATGACCGATGCGCGGCGGATCGTCCTGGTGACCGGCCTGTCCGGCGGCGGCAAGGCGTCGGTCCTGCACGCGCTGGAAGACCTTGGCTACGCCGCGATCGACAACCCGCCGCTGCCGATGCTGGAGGAAGCGGTGCGCCGCACCCCGCGCCGGCTGGCGATCGGGATCGACGCGCGCACCCAGGATTTCGACGCGACCGAGCTGCTGGCCGCGCTGGCCCGGCTCCGCGCCGCGGCCGGGCTGCGCGTTGAACTCGTGTTCGTCTGGGCCGAGGATGCCACGCTGCTGCGCCGCTATACCGAGACCCGGCGCCGCCACCCGCTGGCCCCGGAGGGCCGCGTGGCGGACGGCATCGCCGAGGAAAAGACCCTGACCGGGCCGCTGCGCGAAGTCGCGGATCTGACGCTCGACACCTCCGCGCTGCCGATCGCGGCGATGCGCCGCCTGGTGGAGCAGTATTTCGCCCCCGACCAGGCCGCGCCTCGCATGGTGGTGACGCTGGTCTCGTTCGCCTACCCGCACGGCCTGCCGGGCGATGCCGATATGGTGTTCGACGCCCGGTTCCTGGCCAATCCGCATTACGAGCCGCGGCTGCGGCCCGGCACCGGACTGGACGCCGAGGTCGGCGCCTATGTCGCCGCCGATCCCGCCTGCGCGCCATTTCTGGCCCAGTTGGGCGGGTTGCTGACCCTGCTCTTGCCCCGGTTCGTTCAAGAGGGCAAAAAATATGTCACGGTTGCAGTCGGCTGCACCGGCGGACGGCATCGCTCGGTCTATATCACCGAGCGTCTTGCTTCGTTCCTGGCGGACGGCGGCGGCTTTGCGGCCGGTATGCGGCTGCACGTGGCGCATCGCGAACTGGCCCGGGAGGGCCTGGCTGGTGCGTATCTGACGGAACGCGCGGTGGCGCCAGCTGGGGACGGCTGAATGGATCGGGGACACATGCATATCGCGCAACGATCACCTCTCCCGCGCCGGAGCCGCGCCGGCGAACCGCGCTGCGGCGCGTCGGGCCGGGCACGGCCATGATCGGAATGGTCCTGGTCACCCATGGCCGCCTGGCGCACGAGCTGCGCCTGGCCATGGAGCATGTCGTCGGCGCGCAGCGCAACGTCGATACCGTCTGCATCGGCCCCGATGACGACATCGAGGGCCGCCGCGACGAAATCCGCCGCTGCATCGACCATTGCGACACCGGCGATGGCGTCGTGCTGCTTACCGACATGTTCGGCGGCACCCCCTCCAACCTCGCGATCTCGATGATGGAACGCAAAGGGGTGGAGGTGATCGCCGGGGTCAATCTGCCGATGCTGGTCAAGCTGGCGAAAGTCCGTTCCAACCAGCCGCTGGCCGACGCGGTGTGCTGCGCCGAGGACGCCGGACGCAAATACATCGCCGCTGCCTCCCACGTGCTGGCCGGCAAGCCGAACGGCAACGGACCCTGCGAGTGACGGACGAAGCGGGCGATGCGGGCGCGGAACGGCCCGCCACCCCGGTCCTGACCCGCAGCGTCACGATCCGCAACCGCCGTGGCCTGCACGCTCGCGCCGCCGCCAAGCTGGTGATGCTGGCGGAACGCTTCGGCGCCGCGATCGACGTGATCCATGCCGGCCAGTCGGTGCCGGCCCGCTCCATCATGGGGCTGATGATGCTCGGCGCCGGGCTCGGTGCCACGCTGGAACTGCGTGCCGAAGGCTGGGACGCGCGCGAGGCGCTCGATGCGCTGGCGGCGCTGATCGAGGCCGGGTTCGATGAACAGGACTGAGCCGCCACCGCCGCAGCACCGCCGCCTTGCAACCGCGCCCCTGCGCCCCGAATCGGTGTTCGCCGGCATCGCCGTTTCCCCCGGCGTCGCCATTGGCCCCGTGTTCGGTACCGCCGAGCCGGAACCCGAAATCCTGCGCCACAAGATCGCCGCCGCCGACGCACCGGCCGAAGGTGCGCGGTTGGACACGGCCGTGGCTCAGTCGCGCAAACAATTACTGAAACTGAAAACCCGCCTCGCCGCCCTGCCGGAAGACAGCCAGACCGAACTCGCCCCGCTGATCGACGCCTATCTGGCGATGCTCGGCCCGTCCCGCCTGCTGCGCGGCGCACGCCGGCGCATCGCCGAGGGATTGATGGCGGCGGAAGCCGCCGTGCTGGCCGAAGCCGCCGCGATCGCCGAGGCCATCACCGCGCGCACCGGCCGCGATACCTCGGCCGAGGATCGCGCCGGGATGCGCCGCCGCGCCGACGAAATCCACGAGATCGCCCGCCGCTTGGTCCGCAACCTGACCCGCGCCCCGTTCCAAAGCTTCGCCGCGCTGCCGGAAGGCGCGGTGCTGATCTGCGAAGCCCTGCGCCCCGCCGACGCCGCGTTGCTGGACCCGGCGCGCCTGGCCGGCGTAGCCACCGAAGAAGGCGGCGCGGACGGTCATACCGCGGTGATGCTGCGTGCCCTTGGCGTGCCGGCGGTCCTCGGCGTGCCCGGATTGCTGGCCGCGCTGCGCGCCGGCGATACCGCCGTGGTGGACGGTGGGGCCGGGACGGTGGCGCTGAACCCTTCGCCCGCCCGCCTGGCCGCCGCGCGCCGCGCCGTGACTGCCTTTGCCCGCGAGCGAAGGCGTTTCTCCGGGCTGCGCCGCCTGCCGGCCGAAACCCTGGACGGGGTGGCGGTGGAGCTGGCCGCTAATCTGGAACTGCCGCTGGAACTGCCGTTGATCCAGCAATCCGGTGCGCAGGGCATCGGCCTGCTGCGCACCGAGTTCCTGTTCATGAACCGGGAGACCGTCCCCGACGAAGATACCCAGACCGACGCCTATCGCGCGGTGATCGAGGCGATGGGCGGCGGCACCGTCACCATCCGCGTCCTCGACTGGGGCGGCGAGAAGGAGATCGAGGCCCTGTCCGCCGCCGGGGTGGTCCCCGAACTGGCCGACACCAACCCCGCCCTGGGCCTGCGCGGCATCCGGTTGCTGCTGCGCCGGCCCGAATTGTTCGAGACCCAGCTCGCCGCGATCCTGCGCGCCGCCGTTGCCGGCCCGGTCCGCGTCATGCTGCCGATGGTCACTACCCTGACCGAAGTGCGCGCCGCGCGCGAGGTCTATGAGCGCGTCGCCCGCCGTCTGCGCCGCCGTGGCGAGCGCTTGCCCGAGCGCCTGCCGCCGCTCGGCATCATGATCGAAACCCCCGGCGCCGCCCTGTCGGCCGATGCGCTGGCGCTGGAGGCGGATTTCTTCGCTATCGGCACCAACGATCTGACCGCATACACGCTGGCGGTGGATCGCGGCGAAAGCGACGTCGCCGCATTGTACGACCCGCTGCACCCGGCAGTGCTGCGGCTGGTGCAGTTCTCGGTGGAAGCCGCGCTGCGCATGCACCGGCCGGTGTCGGTGTGCGGGGAAATGGCGGCCGACCCGCGGCTGACACGGCTGCTGCTGGGGCTCGGACTGCGTAGCTTCTCGATGAACGCCGCCGCCGTCCCGCGCGTGAAACAAGCGCTGCGCGGACTGCGCATTGAAGAATGCGTGCGCTTCGCCCGCAAAGTGATGGAACAAGCCGACCCAGCCGCGATCGCGGCGCTGGTGGACGGCGCGTAGCACGCCGGGGCGGGGCGGATCGGGGAGCAAGCAAGGAAGGCCAGGGGGCAGCGCCCCCTGGCCTTCCTTGCCCCGATCAGTCCCGCCCCGGATCGCTCCCCCGCAGCCGCTTGCGGGCGCCCTGGTGTGCTTTTTCGGTCAGGCGTCGTTCGCGTGCTGCTTTGCCGGGTTTCGTTGCCACGCGCCGCTTGGGTCGGACCATGGCGCGGCGCAGCAGCGCGGCGAGCGCGTCCATCGCTTGTGCGCGGTTGCGTTCCTGGGTGCGATGGCGTTGCGCCGTGAGGATCAGGATGTTCTCGCGCGACACGCGCTTGCCGGCGAGGCGGATCAGGCGGTCGCGGATTTCCTCGGGCAAGCCGGCGCTGGCCAGGTCCAGCCGCAGCTCCACCGCGGTTTCGACCTTGTTCACGTTCTGCCCGCCCGGGCCGGAGGCACGGATGAAGCTCAGCGTGAGTGCTGTGTCGTCGATCGCCAGCCCCGGCGCGATCGCCAGCCTGGCCATCTCAGCGTCCGAAGCGGCGGTCGCGGGACTGGAAGGTGCGGATTGCGCGCAGCAGGTCGATGCGGCGGAAATCAGGCCAATAGACGTCGGTGAAGTGGAACTCGGAATAGACGCTCTGCCACAGCAGGAAGCCGGACAGGCGCAGTTCGCCCGAGGTGCGGATGATCAAATCCGGGTCCGGCAGGCCGGGGGCGTAGAGATGGCGGCCGATCGCGTCCGGCGTGACCGCCTCGGCGATTTCGGCCGCGGTCATGCCCCGGGCGGCGCAGTCGCGTAGCAAGTCGCGAATGGCATCGGCGATTTCCTCGCGTCCGCCGTAATTGGCGGCGATGGTCAGCGTCATTTGCCGGTTGCCGGCGGTGGCCGCGGTGGCGCGTTCCAACGCGCCCACCAGGGTGGGGGGCAGCAGGTCCAGCCGGCCGATCGCGTGGACCCGCACGCCGAGGCGATGGATCCGGGGATCGGCCGCCAGCGCGTTCATCTTGCCCTCGATCGCGGCGAGGATGCCGGAGAGTTCCTCGGCCGGGCGGGCGAAATTATCGGTCGAGCAGACCCATAGCGTGACCGCGCGCACGCCGAGCGCGGCGCACCAGTCCAGCACGTCGTCGAGCCGCCCGGCGCCGCGGGCATAGATGGCGCGGAAATCGGAGAGGCCCGAGGCGCGGGCGTGGCGGCGGTTGCCGTCCAGGATGATGCCGATATGGCGCGGCATCGGCGCGGCCTGCACCTCGTGCAGGAGGCGGGATTCGTACAGGCGGTAGGCCACCCGGCGCAGCAAGCGGCGCAACCGGCGCGGCCAGTGTCCGCCAGGGGCGGTGGCGGGCGCCTGCGCCGGCGCCGTTTCGGGCGGGACGTGATCGCCGACCGGAACGCCGATCTGCCCCATCGCGCCTCAGTCCGACGCCGGTGCCAGGGCGCGCACGCGCCAGGCGAGTTGGCGTTCGGTGCCGTGGGTCATCGGGATCACTTCCTCGCGCTGCAGCGGCACCAGGGTGGCGCGATCCAGCCACCAGAGGGTTTCGGTGTGCACGTCGCGGCCGGCGTCGGTGCGCCGTTCCACAAGCAGCAGCATGGTGGGGCGCGGCGTGCCGTGGCCCAGGCTGAGCGTTGGATCGCCCACATGGGTGATGGTGGCCGAGCGCCACAGCGCCACCGCGCTGGCGGTACGCAGCGGGAAGCTGGCGGAGGTGCCGACGGGACCGGTGAGCACTTTGCGGATCGCGGCGCGTTCGGCCGCGGTGCCGTCGTGGAACGTGCCGTCGCCCCAGAAACCCAGGAAATAGCGGTAGGTATGGCCGTTGACGCGGCGCAGGCAGGTCTCGGGCCGATCCGGGACGGCGCCGGCGAAGGCGACGGTGACGCCGGTATTGAGCCGCGCCACCAGGCCGGTGGGGCAGGGCGGGATAGCGGCCAGCCCGTCGGTCGGGTCCGGGGGGCGCTGGGGTGCGGGCTGCCGGGTCGCGAAGCCGCCGGCCTGGCATCCGGCCAGCGCCAGGGTGGCGAGCAGCAGCGCCCAAACCGGGCGCGCCATACCCGTGCGGGCCGAACCGAGGCGGGCCATCCGGATCAGACCCGCATCGGCATCAGCACATACAGCGCGCTGGCATCCGCGGCGTCACGCACCACGGTGGGGGCGGCGCCGTCGGCGAAGCAGAACTCGACCTGGCCGCGATCCTCGATCTGGTCGGTGATGTCGGCGAGGTAGCGGGCCTGGAAGCCGATTTCGAGCGGCGAGGAATCGTAGGTCACGCGGCCTTCGTCCAACTCCTCCGACGCCTCGCCCTGTTCGGGCGAGGAGGCCGACAGCACCAGCAGGTCATGCGACAGCGAAAGCTTCACCGGGCGCGAGCGTTCTGCGGAGATCGCCGCCACCCGGCCGACGGCGTCGGCGAAATCCTTCTTGCCGACGCGCAGGATCTTGTCGTTGCCGCGCGGGATCACGCGCTCATATTCCGGGAACGTGCCGTCGATCAGCTTGCTGGTCAGGCGCACGGCGTCGATTGTGAACTGGATGCGGGTATCCGACAGCGCGACTTCCACCGCGCCCTGGACTTCGTCCAGCAGCTTGCGCAGTTCCAGCACGGTCTTGCGCGGGATGATCACGCCGGGCATCGCGGCGGCGCCTTCGGGGATGGGTTCCTCCACGCGCGCCAGGCGATGCCCGTCGGTGGCGACGCCGCGCAGCACCTTGGTGCCGTCGGAATCGGTGGCGTGCAGATAGATGCCGTTGAGGTAGTAGCGGGTTTCCTCGGTCGAGATGGCAAACCGGGTGCGGTCGATCAGCCCGCGCAGTTGCTGGGCGGACAAATGGAACTTATGCGGCAGGGCGCCGGCGGTCATGGAGGGGAAATCCTCCACCGGCAGCACCACCAGGCTGGTGGCGAAGCGCCCGGCGCGCAGCGTGAGTTGGGCGTCTCCGCCGGGGTGATCCAGTTCGATCTCGGCCCCGTCCGGCAGTTTGCGTACGATTTCATACAACGTGGCGGCCGGCGCGGTGGTGGCGCCGTTGCGGGAGGTGGTGGCGGGGACCTGCTCGACCACCGCGATTTCCATGTCGGTCGCGGTCAGGGTTAGCGCGCCGTCCCGCACCGCGATCTGGACATTGGCCAGGATCGGGATGGTGTTGCGCTTTTCGACCACGCTTTGGACATGGGCTAGCGCCTTCAACAGGGCGGCGCGGTCGGCCTTTAATTTCATCCGATGATACCCCAAGCGGCCGCGCCCCAGGGCGGGGCGACTCGTATGGCACAGTTTAGCAAGCGGCGGGTGGGGAA
>DAHWDR010000321.1:0-4602 GCA_027330745.1 Acetobacteraceae bacterium
ATCGCGGCAGGACGGTTGGGCGCCGATGTGGTGCTGCTGGAACGATCCAACCATCTCGGCGGGCTGTCGACCGGCGGACTGGTGATCTGGATCGATCGCATGACGGATTGGAGCGGCGAGACGGTGATCCGTGGCATCGCCCGGGACCTGATCGAGCGGCTGCCGAAGGACGCGGTGGCGGGACCGCCGCGCGAGGCCTGGGGCAGCCGCGACGAGGCCTCGGCGGCCTATTGGCGGGAGCGGACCGCCGCCTTCCACGGGGTGGTGACCTTCTCGCCCACGGTTGATCCCGAGCACCTGAAATTCGCCTCGCAGGAGATGGTGCTGGAAAGCGGCGTGCATCTGCTACTGCATTCCTGGGTGGCAGCGCCGATTCTGCGCGACGGCGCGGTAGCCGGCGTGTTCATGGAGACCAAGGAAGGGCGGATGGCGATCCGCGCCAGGGTCACCATCGACTGTACCGGGGACGGCGACCTCTTCCATCGCGCCGGGGCGGCGGAACTGACCGATATCGACGCGAGCGACATCCATCACTGTATGAACACGGCCTGGCTGTTCGGCGGTGTCGACATGCCCCGCTACATCGCCTTCAAGACCGGACGGAAGGAGGCCTTCGCCGCCTTCACTGCGCGTGCGACGGAAGCGTGCGGCGGCGTGTTCGGACGCCCCTTCGTTTCCTGGCGGGACGATGTGGCGGTCTTCATGGGCCCGCGCCTGTCCGGTTACGCGGCGGTGAACGTAGAGGACCAGACGGAGGTCGAGGTCCGCTCGCGCCGGCTGATGCTGCGGCATCTGGAGGTGTATCGCGCCGGCGCGCCGGGATTCGAGCGCGCCTTCCTGATGCTCTCCGCGCCGCAGCTTGGGGTGCGGCACGCGCGCCGGCTGGTGGGCATGAGCGCGATGACGCGGGCGGATTGGGTGAGCGGTACGCCGCGCCCCGACGAGATCGGCATCTCTCCGGCGACGTCACCGAATTTTCCGAACCTGTCGGTGCCCTACGGGGCGCTGGTGCCGGCGGAGCTGGACGGGCTGCTGGTGGCGGGGCGCGCGATTTCCTGCGATACGACCACGCATTCGTTCATGCGCGAGATCCCGCAATGCTGGATGACCGGACAGGCGGCGGGGGTGGCGGCGGCACTTTCGGTCGCGCAACGGGTCCGGCCGCGCGAGGTGGCGGTGCTCACCTTGCAAACGACTCTGCTGGCTCAAGGCGCGTGGCTGCGCGCATCCGGCGGCGGGCCGGGGTGAACCCGCCGCCGGAATCCTTCGCGCCGCATCATCCCTGTTATACCAACCCGCCGAGAACGCGACTCTCGCCCTTGCGTGCCGGCCCGGCGCCTCCGTCATGGCCGGCTCAAGCCCGGCCATGACGGGAAGGGTTCAAGCCTGACGGTACGTCAGTCTCTCGGCGGGACGGTATTATGGCCTGAAAGCTTGTAGTTGCACCCGATCCACGGGGTATGTTCGATCATGCGGAACAGACCCGTCAGCAGGTCGCGCGTGTTCTTGCCCCGGCCGATGCGGCGCGGCTCCGCGCCCGTCCCTACCCGTGCCAGGGGGGCCGTGCTAAGGGGGCGCGCCTTCCCGGGGACCTCAGATGAACCAGCACCTGCCCGCCGCCAGCCTCGACCGCTTCTTCACCGCCCCGCTGGCGGAAACCGATCCGGAGCTTGCCGCCGCCATCGGCGCCGAACTCGCCCGCCAGCAGGACGGGATCGAGCTGATCGCCTCGGAGAACCTTGTTTCGGCCGCGGTGCTGGAAGCACAAGGTTCGGTTCTGACCAACAAATACGCCGAGGGCTATCCCGGCCGGCGTTACTATGGCGGCTGCGTGGACGTGGACGTGGCGGAGACTCTGGCGATCGACCGCGCCACCCGCCTGTTCAACTGCACCTTCGCCAATGTCCAGCCGCATTCGGGCGCGCAAGCCAATCAGGGCGTGTTTCTCGCCCTGGCCTCCCCGGGCGATACCGTGCTGGGCATGAGCCTCGCCGCCGGCGGCCACCTGACCCACGGCGCCGCGCCCAACCTGTCCGGCAAATGGTTCCGCGCCATCCAATACGGCGTCCGCCGCGAGGACGGGCTGATCGACTACGAGCAGATGGAAGCTTTGGCCCGCGCCGAGAAGCCGAAACTCATCATCGCCGGCGGCTCGGCCTATCCGCGGGTGATCGACTTCGCGCGCATCCGCAAGCTGGCCGACGAGGTCGGTGCGTATTTCATGGTCGATATGGCCCATTTCGCGGGTCTGGTCGCGGCCGGGCTGTTCCCCAGCCCGCTGCCGCACGCTCATGTGGTGACCACCACCACCCACAAGACCCTGCGCGGCCCGCGCGGCGGCATGATCCTGTCGAACGATGCCGAGCTCGGCAAGAAGATCAACAGCGCGGTGTTCCCCGGCCTGCAGGGCGGGCCGCTGATGCACGTGATCGCCGCCAAGGCGGTGGCGTTCGCCGAGGCGCTGCGGCCGGAGTTCCGCACCTATCAGCAGGCGGTGCTGGACAATGCCCGCACCCTGGCCGCCACCCTCGTCGAGCACGGGCTTGCGATCGTCACCGGCGGCACCGACTGCCATCTGGCGCTGGTCGATCTGCGGCCCAAGCGCGTCACCGGCAAGGCGGCGGATGCCAGCCTGGAGCGCGCGCATATCACGGTGAACAAGAACGCGATCCCGTTCGATCCGGAGAAACCCACCATCACTTCGGGCATCCGCGTCGGCTCGCCGGCCGCCACTTCGCGCGGTTTCGGTACCGCCGAGTTCCGCGAGATCGGACAGATGATCACCGAAGTGCTGGACGGTCTCGCCCGCTCCAATGACGGTAGCAACGCCGCCGCCGAACAGGCGGTTGCCGCGCGCGTCCAGGCGCTGTGCGCCCGTTTCCCGATCTATCGTACGCCGTAGCGCGGGGCCTCTATGCACTGCCCGTTCTGCGGCCACGACGATACGCAGGTGAAGGACTCCCGTCCCACCGAGGACGGAGCCGCGATCCGGCGCCGCCGCTTCTGCCCGCAATGCGGCCAGCGCTTTACCACCATCGAACGGGTGCAGCTGCGCGAACTGACGGTGGTCAAGTCGGACGGTCGCCGCGTGGCGTTCGATCGCGACAAGCTCGCCCGCTCGATCCGCACCGCGCTGCGCAAGCGCCCGATCGAACCCGACCGGATCGAGCGCATCGTCAACGGTATCGTACGTCATCTGGAAGCGTCCGGCGAGACCGAGATCCCGAGCCGCCAGGTGGGCGAGTTGGCGATGGAAACGCTGCGCGACCTGGACCCGGTCGCGTATGTCCGGTTCGCCAGCGTGTATCGGAACTTCCGCGAGGCCAAGGATTTCGGCGAGTTCATCGGCTCGATCCCGGAGGCCACGCTGGGCGATGACGGGCATGACTGATGACGGGCGCGACTGAGGACGCGGCGCATATGGCCGCCGCGCTTTCGTTGGCGCGACGCGGGCTTGGCGTCACCTGGCCTAATCCGTCGGTAGGCTGCGTGCTGGTCAACGGCGGCCGGGTGATCGCGCGCGCCGTCACCGCCCCCGGCGGGCGGCCCCATGCCGAGGCGCTGGCGCTGGCGCAGGCGGGTGCGGCGGCGCGGGGGGCGACCGCCTATGTCACCCTGGAACCATGCGCCCATCACGGCGTCACACCGCCCTGCGCCGACGCGCTGATCGCCGCCGGCGTGGCGCGGGTGGTGGTGGGCGCGCGGGACCCTGATCCTCGGGTGGATGGCGCGGGCCTCGCCCGGCTGCGCGCGGCCGGCATCGCCGTCACCGAGGGCGTATTGGCCGAGGACGCCGCCGACCTCCTGGCCGGATTCGCAACCCGCGTGCGCCTGGGCCGCCCGCTGGTCACGCTGAAGCTTGCCACCACGCTGGACGGACGGATCGCGACCGCCGCCGGCGAGAGTCGCTGGATCACCGGGACCGCCGCCCGCCGCGCCGCCCACGCATTGCGCGGGACCCAGGACGCGGTGCTGGCCGGGGCGGGGACGGTAGTCGCCGACGACCCGGACCTGACTTGTCGCCTGCCCGGGTTCCGCATCCGCCCGCTGGTCCGCGTGGTGGCGGATAGCGGCCTGCGCACCCCCCCGTCCGCCCGGCTGGTGGCCTCCGCGCGTGACACGCCAAGCTGGTTTCTGGCTGCGGCAGACGCCGATCCCGCGCGGCGGGCGACGCTGGAGATGGCCGGGGCGCGGGTGATCGTGGTGGCACGCGGCGCCGGGGGCGTGGACCCGAACGCAGCGCTGGCGGCGCTGGGCGCGGCGGGGCTGACGCGGCTGCTGGTGGAGGGCGGCGGACAGCTTGCCGCGTCCCTGCTGCGCGCCGGCCTGGTCGATCGCCTCGCCTGGTTCCACGCGCCGGGGGTGATGGGCGGCGACGGGCTGGCCGGTGTGGCGGCGCTCGGGCTGGCAGGGCTGGACAGGATGCCCCGTTTCGTGCGCCTTGCCATAACCGGACTTGGTCCCGATATGCTGAGCCTCTATCAAGTTGCTTCGGAACGCCCCGACTGAACATGTTCACCGGCATCATCACCGCGCGCGGCGTGATCCGCGCTGTGTCGCCGCTCGGCGCCGGGCGGGACATGCGGCTTGTGATCGCCGCGC
>DAHWDR010000191.1:0-4891 GCA_027330745.1 Acetobacteraceae bacterium
TGGGCGGCCGGCGATCCGCACCTTGCTGTTCCCGGCCGAGGCGGCGGAACGCATCGCCGACTGGGACGTGACCGGGCTGCGCGGCACCGCCTCGGAAGGTTATCGCGTCCACGACCTGTTCGTGCCGGAGGCGTTCAGCGCAACCCGCGAGGAACCGGAAGCGCGGACCGAACCCGGCCGGCTCTATGCCTTCCCCATGCAGGGGTTATACGCGGTGGGCGTGGCCGGGGTGGCGTGCGGGATCGCGCGGGCGATGCTGGATGGGTTCGTCGCGCTGGCCACGGCGAAGACCCCGCGCGGGCTGGAGCGCCTGGCCGACAGCGCGACGGTGCAGGCCGCGCTGGCGCGCCACGAGGCCGCTTTGGGCGCGGCGCAGGCCTATCTGGTCGCGGTGCTGCGCGAGGTGTGGGATGCGGCGCCGGAGACCGGCGCGATCGATCTGGCGGCGCGCGCGCGGGTGCGGCTGGCGTGCTCACACGCGATCGCAATCGCGATCGCGGCCGGGGATCATGCGCATCATGCGGCCGGGGTGGACGCGATTTTCCCGGGCACGGTGTTCGAGCGACGGTTCCGCGATCTGCACACGCTGTCGCAACAGATCCAGGCGCGGGAGGCGCATTTCGCGGCGGTAGGCGCGGTGCTGTTGGGGGCGGTGCCGGAGGTGTTTTTCTGAGCCCCCACGGCCGACGCACTATGGCTGACGCACTACGGTTGATGTAACGCGGCTGGCTGGGGGACCTGGATTCGAACCAAGGCTGCCCGGGTCAGAGCCGGGAGTTCTACCGCTAAACTATCCCCCAACACTGGACAGCAGCGGGCGCGGGATAGCACGCTGTCCCCACCCCGACAACCACGCCCGGCCGCCCGATGATCGCCTTCCACCCTGCCCCCGCCAGCTTGCCGCCGGACCAGCGGGTCTATGCCGTGGGCGACATCCATGGCTGCCTCGACCGGCTGCGCGCGCTGCATGCCGCGATCGCCGCCGACCTGGCGGATCGCCCCGTGCCCAGCGCGACGCTGATCCATCTCGGCGACCTGATCGACCGCGGTCCGGATTCCGCCCAGGTCGTGGCGCTGCTCGCCACCGCCCCGCCTTTGCCCGGCATCACCCAGACCCTGACCTTGCGCGGCAACCACGAGGCGCTGCTGCTGGCCGCGCTGGAAGACCCCGAAAAAGGCGACGCGGCCCGTCTCTGGATGGTCAATGGCGGCGCCGACGCGCTGCTGTCCTGGGGCGTCCCGCGCCGCGTCGAGCCGAAAGATTGGGCCACCGCCCTGCCCGCAAGCGACCTGGCCTATCTGCGCGGCCTGTCGCTGCGCCACCAGGCCGGCGGCTATCTGTTCGTCCATGCCGGCATCCGCCCCGGAGTGCCGCTGGACCGTCAGGAGCCGCATGATCTGATGTGGATCCGCGAGCCGTTCCTGTCCTCCAAGCTGGATCACGGCGCCGTCGTGGTGCATGGCCACACCCCGAAGCCGCAGCCGGAGATCCGCGCGAACCGCATCGGCATCGACACCGGCGCGGTGATGGGCGGCGCGCTGACCTGCCTGGTGCTGGAGGAAGACCGGCTGGGGTTCCTGGCCGCCTAACCGCCAGCCGCGCAAGCCAGCTTCGCCCCCGCCCCAAGCGCGCGCAGCTTGGCGCGCGCCACCGCGCGGTCCATCGGCGCCAATCCGCAGTTCGTGCACGGACAGAAGCGGTCCGCCGGGACAAAGGCCAGCGCTGCCTCGATCCGCCGCGCCACGTCGTCGGGCGATTCTACCGCGTCGGTGGCGACATCGATCACGCCCACCATCACGTCCTTGCCGGACAGCAGCGACATCAGCTCGGCCGGCACATGGGAATTGGCGTATTCCAGGGAAATCTGATCGATCCGGCTGGCGGCCAGCGCGGGAAACACCTGCTCGTATTGCCGCCAGGACTCGCCCAGGCTGCGCTTCCAGGCGATGTTCGCGTCGATCCCGTAGCCGTAACAGATATGCACCGCGGTGGTGCAGGTCAGACCCTCGATGGCGCGGTGCAGCGCGTCGATTCCCCAGGCCACGGCCTGATCCATGTAAACGTTGAACGCCGGCTCGTCGAACTGGATGATATCGATCCCATCGGCCGCCAGCGCGCGTGCTTCCTGGTTCAGCAACGCGGCCAGCGCGAACGCCAGGGCGACGCGATCGCCGTAGTGCCGGTCGGCCAGGGTATCGATCAGGGTCATCGGTCCGGGCAGGGTGAATTTGGTCCGCCGGGTGGTGTGGGCACGCAACAGCCGCGCCTCGGTGGCATGGGCGCGCCCACGCAGCCGCAACGGCCCGGTAACCACCGGCACCATTGCGTCGTAGCGGTTGTCGCGGATGCCCATCTTCACCTTGTGATCGAAATCGATCCCTTCCACCGCTTCCAGGAAACCGTGGACGAAATGCTGGCGGGATTGTTCGCCGTCGGTGACGATCGGCAGGCCGGCGTCCTCCTGTTCCTTGATCCATACCAGCGTGGCATCGCGCTTGGCCGCGGCCAGCGCGTCGCCGGCGGCGGCCCAGGCCGGCCACAAGCGGCCGGGTTCGGCAAGCCATGCGGGCTTGGGCAGGCTACCCGCAACCGAGGCGGGGAAGGTGGCATGCGGCATCGGGTGGCGTCCGGGCAATGGAGCGCGATGATGCCACGATCGGGGGCACCGCCGCCATGCCGCCCACGGCGCATGAAATTCGCGCAACCCTGCCTTGACTTCCGGAGGATCGGGCCGATTGTCCACCTGCTCAACTCTTACCGATGGAGAAAACTTCCATGATGCCGTCGCTGTCTCGACGCTCGCTGATGCTGGGCGCGACCCTCGGCCTGCTGGGGGGTGCCGTCACCGCCCAGGCCGCGATGGGGCCGATGACGTTCACCGTCCCGCTCACCGGCGCCCAGTCGGTGCCGCCGGTGAAGACCGCCGGGCATGGTTCGGCGCATCTGAGCTATGACGCGGCAACCCGCAAGCTGACCTGGTCGGTCAGCTATAGCGGTCTGTCCAGCCCCGTCACCATGGCCCATTTCCATGAAGCGCCAGCCGGGTCGAACGGCAAGGTGGCCCTGTGGATCAGCAAGAAAGGCGGCAAGATCAAAAGCCCGCTGAAAGGCGCGGCGGTCCTGACCGCAGCCGAGGCGAAGGCGTTCATGGCCGGCGATCTCTATGTGAACGTCCACACCAAGAAGCATCCGGCCGGCGAGATCCGCGGCCAGGTGAAGCCGCCGATGTAACCGGCTGGCGGGACCCGGACGGATCGGCGATAGAACGCGCCAAATCCCCCTCGGAGTCCCGCCATGACCGACCTGATCCCCGACGCCGCTCGCAACATTCGCCTGCTGGGCCAGACCGACAATGCCGGTCATGGCGACTGCCTGCAGGTGATGGTTGCGGGCGGTTTCGCGTATATGGGCACGCGCACCTCGCGCGGCCTGGTGGTGACCGACGTGCGCGATCCGCGCGCGCCGAAGCCCGTGAATTTCCTGCCGATCCACCCCAATTCGCACTGCCTGCATCTGCAACAGGCCGACGGGCTGCTGCTGGTGATCGAGGAGTTCGACATGAAGAACTTCCTCACCATGCAGGAATACTATGGCGGCTCGCTGAACCGCGGCGGCAGCAAGGGCTATGGCGTGCGCGGCGTGGACTACTCCGCCGGGATGCGGGTCTATGATCTGGCCGATCCGGCGAACCCGCGCCCGATCGGGTTCCTGGAGGTCGCGGGCCTCGGCCTGCATCGCATCTGGTGGCCGGGGGGACGCTGGGCTTATGCCTCCGCGCTGCTGGACGGGTTCAGCGATCATATCCTGATCACGATCGACCTTGCCGACCCCACGCATCCGCGCGAAGTCGGGCGCTGGTGGATCCCGGGGATGCATCTGGCCGGCGGCGAGACCCCGTCCTGGCCGGGCCGCTACGCTCTGCATCACGCGGTGGTGGCGGACGATATCGCCTATGGATGCTGGCGCGACGGCGGGTTGACGATCCTGGACGTGGCCGACAAATCGGCACCGAAACTGATCGCGCATCGCAACTGGTCGCCCCCGTTCGGCGGCGGCACGCATAGCGCGCTGCCGCTGCACGACCGCGACCTGCTGGTGGTGGCCGACGAGTCGGTGGCGAATGTGGGCGCCGAGCAGCTGAAACGAACCTGGGTGTTCGACATCCGCGACAAGACCAATCCGGTCTCGATCGCCACCACCCCGATCCCGTCGGAACTGGATTACCTGACGCTAGGCGGGCAGTTCGGCCCGCATAATCTGCACGAGAACCGGCCGGGATCGTTCCGCTCCTCGCGCTACGTGTTCGCCACCTGGCAAAGTGCGGGCGTGCGGGTGTTCGACCTGGCCGATCCGTTCCGCCCGGAGGAGGTGGCGTATTTCGTGCCGCCGATGCCGACGCAGTGGATGGAACCGCTGCGCGGACGGGCGAAGATGCGCCATACGGCGGATATTTTCGTCTCCACCGAAGGGCTGATCTACATCACCGATTACGACATGGGGTTGTACATCCTGGAGTGGCAAGGGACCTGATCCCGCGCCACTGCGCCCTCCCCGTTTGGGGCGAGAGGGAGGGGTGAGGGAAGCGCCCGGCAGATCGTCGAGTCCGCGCTGAGTTGTCCGCCGGCGCATGCCGCGCGCCCTGTCACGGTTCGGCTGCGCAACCCGCCCTGTCCCGCGTCGCGGGCGAGGTGGAGACGCCCATTTACCCGATTACCCTGCGGGCAAGCGTTACGGTTGGCCGTAATAGCGCCCCGGGCCGGTGCTGGCGCCGAACAGGCCCTGGCCGGCGGGGCCGCCGGGGTTGGGCAGGCCGGGGCGGCCCACAGTGGCGTCCGTCGCGCGGCGGACCGGGGCGGACGGCGCGGCGCCAGTCAGGCCCCAGGCGCGCGG
>DAHWDR010000022.1:0-4664 GCA_027330745.1 Acetobacteraceae bacterium
GCTTCCTCGTACCAGAACAGCGGATAGTCGCGCAGCAGCTTGGCGTAGGCGATGGCCGTGTCCAGATCGAACCTGCCATTGGCGTCCACTGCCAGTTGTGCGTCGCGGCCGAGTTCGACCAGGACAGCCTCGATCCGGCGCGCGTCGTCGGCCAGGGATTCGCCACCGATCTTCATCTTCACCACGGTGTAGCCGCGGTCCAGATAGCTGCGCATTTCCGCCCGCAGCGCGGCCAGGTCCTTGCCGGGGTAGTAGTAGCCGCCCGCGGCATAGACGAACACGCGCGGATCGGCTTCGCGGTTGTGGCGCGCGGCCAGCAGTCGGAACAGCGGCACCCCAGCGATCTTCGCCACCGCGTCCCACACCGCCATGTCGATCGTGCCGACGGCAACGGACCGTTCGCCGTGCCCGCCCGGCTTCTCGTTGGTCATCATCGCTGCCCAGATGCGATCCGGGTCCAGGTTCTCGCCTGTGTCATCGCACAGCGCGGCCGGGTCGGCTTCCAGCACGCGGTCGGCGAAGCGCTCGCGGATCAGCCCGCCCTGGCCGTAGCGGCCGTTGGAGTTGAATCCGTAACCCACCACCGGCTTGCCGTCGCGGATCACGTTGGTGACAACGGCCACCAGGCTCGCGGTCATCTTGCTGAAGTCGATATAGGCATTGCGGATCGGCGAAGCGAGGCGACAGCTGCGCTCGCGGATGGCGGTGATGCGGACGGGCATGGGGGTCTCCGGGTCGGTCGTGGTGGTGCTAGCGCGATGCGCGGGATGGGGAAAGACGCGGCAGTTACAGCGACGCACCGCCGCAGATCAGTATCTGCTGACCGGTGATCGCGGCGGCGTCTGGCGAGAGCAGAAAGGCGGCCAGCGCCGCCACCTCGCGCGGCTGCACGAACCGCCCGATCGGCGGCAGGCGCGGTGCCACTCCGGCACGGGCGGGATCGCGTAGCATGGGCGTCTCAGTGGCACCCGGTGCGATGACGTTGACGGTGATCCCGCGCGCGGCGAGTTCAAGCGCCCAGGAACGCGCCATCCCGACCAGCGCCGCCTTGGTGGCGGCATAGGCGCTGCGCCCGGCCGCGCCGGCGGCGGTACGGCTGCCGATCAGCAGGATGCGCCCGCCCGGCGGAAGGCGCGGGGAAAGCGTGTCGGCAAGTGCCGCCGCCACCGTGACATGCACCGCCCACATCGCCGCGGCACCTGCCGCATCCAGCGCGCCGAGCGGCGCGGTGCGCATGAACCCCGCAGCATGCACCACCGCGGTGACATCGCGGATTGGGTGCAGGCACGCGGCACGTGCGGGTGGGTCCGTCAGGTCGAGCGTCGCGGCTTCGAAGCCCGACCCTGACAGAACGGGTGGCGTCCGGTCCAGGCCGAGCACACGCCACCCATCCGTCAGCAGCCGCTCAGCGATTGCCGCGCCGATGCCGGAACTGGTCCCGGTCACCACGGCGCGACGGGGCGCGGGCGCACCGCCTGCTGCCGTGGCGACCGGCGTACTCATGCGTGATACGCCTTGGCCTGCGTCACGATCGCCTTGGGGTCGAAATCGTTGATCGCGTCGATCAGGTCGTTGGTGTAGAGCGGCGCGACATCGGCGATCTTCAGCCCGTCCATCTGCGCTTCCAGCACGAATTCGTGCGGGTTGATGCTGCCCATCTTCGCCCCCGGATAGGGCGGGCGATAGAGCCGGATACGCCGGCCGATGCTGGTCAGCACCGCCTGTACCGCCTGCGCGGTAGAGCTGCCGCGCGGCGCGGTTTCCGGGAACATCTTGATGAACGCCGCGGCGCCGCCCGCCGGGTTGGCCAGAATGAACTGGGAGGCCTTCGCCACCGATCGCCCGAACCCGACGGCGAGCGCCCGGTCGTGCTCCAGGAAGGCGCGCTTCGCGGTCAGGAACTGCCCACCGATCAGCGGGATGTTCTTCGGGCGCGGCACGAAATCGAGCTTGATCCCGGCGGCCTCGATCTGCCCGAAGCCGACATCGAAATAGGCAAGCGCATCGATGTCGTGCTGCTTCAACGCCACGCCGGCGGCCACGCCGGCGCCGACCGCGATCCACTTCACGTCTTTGGTCGGGTCGATGCCGATGTTTTTCAGCACATCCTTGGTGACCGGATATTCGGTGCCGCCAAACCCGGAGATGCCGATCCGCTTGCCCTTGAGGTCGGCATAGGACTTGATCGGCGAGCCGGGCAGCACCGCGACGTCCCATTTGTACGGATAGGTGTACTCGTAGAAATTGGCATCCTTGCGCCACTCGCCTTTGGCGAGCAGCGGCAGCTCGAAAGCCGGTACGCCGATGCCGATGTCGACGTCACCACGATCGATCGCTACCTGCACATTGGCGTTGGTGCCGAGCGCGCGCGGCACGAGGGTGAAGCCTTCGGCGCGGTTGTAGCCCAGCGCCTCGCCGATCACGGTGTTGATGACCACCGCACTCATGGATTTGAGGCCGATGCCGAAGCGCAGTGGCCGCAACCCGGCGGCCTGGGCGCGTGGCAGGCCGCTCGCCAGCGCGGCGGCAAAGGCACTGCCGGCCAGCGCCACCTGGCGCCGGGTCGGCTGGAACAGTTCGGTCATGGTCGGTTTGACTCCCTTCAGCGTTTGCCGCGATCGGCCCAGTGGACCACCCGGCGTTCCAGCGCCCGCACGATCCCGTGCAGCGCCATTCCCAGGGCACCGAGGATGATCAGGGCGGCGAACACCCCGGCCACGTCGGTTACCGATTCCGCCTGCGTGATCACCACGCCCATGCCCTGCTGCGCGCCGAGGAACTCGGCCACGATCGTGCCGAGCAGCGCATAGACCACCGCCATGTCGAGCCCCGCGAAAATATACGGCGCCGCGTTCGGCAGCTTCACCAGCCGGTACGTTTCCAGGCGCGTGGCGGACAGCGAGCGCATCAGGTCGATCCGCTCCGGCTCGACCGCGCTGAGGCCGGTGAAGCTGTTGATCATCACCGGAAACAGCGCGAGCAGTGCGGCGATCGCGATCTTCGATCCGTCGCCGAAGCCGAACCAGATCACGATCAGCGGCGCGATCGCGACTTTCGGCAGGCATTGCAGGGCGAACGCGTAGGGCATCACCAGCCGCTCGATCGCGCGGCTTTCCGCCATCAGCGAGCCGAGCAGCAGGCCGAGCAAGGTACCGGCCAGGAAGCCGAACGCGGCGTTGCGGAACGTGCTCCAGAGCGGGATATACCAGCCGAGCGGGCTCGAAGGCGCCACCGCGATGCCGGACCAGAGCGCGCGCACGACGGCGGCCGGATCGGGTAGGATGTAGCCGGGCAGATGCAACAGATGCACCGCGCCCTCCCATGCGCCGATCAGCGCGATGGCACCGAGGCCGCTGATCAGCGCGTGCGGCACCTCGCGCCGGTGGTGCGGTCGGGCGGAGGGGGCCGCGTCCATCGCCGTGGCGTGCGCGCTCATGGCGCCTCTCCCTCGGCGTTGAGCAGGGCACGAATGTCGCGCGCCAGCGCCGCGTAGCCGGGCGCGCTGACGATGGTGTCGAAGCTGCGCGGGCGGGGGATCGGCACAGCCAGGTCGCGCAGAATGCGCCCCGGGCGGGCCGACATCACGACCACGCGGTCGGCGAGGAAGATGGCTTCGGAAATGCTGTGCGTGATGAGCAGGACCGTCTTGCCGCTGGCCTGCCAGATGCGTTGCAGCTCGCTGTTCATGCGTTCCCGCGTCAACGCGTCCAGCGCGCCGAAGGGTTCGTCCATCAGCAAGATGCGCGGGTCGCGCACCAGCGCGCGGCAGATGCCGGCGCGTTGCTGCATCCCTCCGGAAAGTTCGTACGGATATCGCGCGCCGAAATCGGCCAACCCCGTGATCGCAAGCAATTCGTCGATCCGCCCGTCCGCCGCGGCATGGCGTCCGCCGACCCGCAGCGGCAGACGAATATTCTCGCGCACCGTGAGCCAGGGCAGCAGGTTGGCCGCCTGGAACACCACGCCGGTCTCCCCCGACGGGCCGGCGATCGGGCGGCCGTCCAAGGTGAGCGTGCCTTCCTCGCACGGATCAAGGCCGGCGAGCAGGCGCAGCAAGGTGCTCTTGCCACAGCCCGACGGGCCGACCACGCAGACGAACTCGCCGTCGGCGATGGTCAGATCGACGCCGGCAAGCGCGCGCACCGAGACGCCGGAGGCGGTCGCATAGGTCTTGCCGACACCGCGCAGCCCGATCAACGCCGGGGGCGCCGCGATCGCGATCGGCTCGGGGGCAGCCATGAGCAGGGTCTCCATGTTTCCTCGCAGGGCCGCCTGACGCGGCCTTCTGATTCCAGTGAAAACGGCGTTCAGGCGGCCTCGCGCGCGTTCAGCCCCGCGGCGGCGACCGCGGCGCGGATGCGGGCAAGCTCGGCGACGGACGGGGCCTGGGTCGGCGCGCGCACGGTCGCGCTGCGCAGGATGCCGGCGGCTTCCATCGCGGCCTTCATGCAGGCATGAGCCTCGCCCGTGGGTTCGCCGGCGCCGTAGACCGCTTCCTTCAGCGGATCGATCTGCGCCTGCAACGCCATCGCGCGATGCAGATCGCCCGCCTTCACCGCCTCCAGCAGATCGGCGATCAGGCCGGGCACCAGCGAGGCGAACCCCACCAGCGCGCCATCGACGCCCTGGACCATGGACGCGAGCAGGTACTCGTCGTGGCAGGT
>DAHWDR010000353.1:0-5772 GCA_027330745.1 Acetobacteraceae bacterium
GGCGATGAAGGCATTGAACAACCTGGTCTCCACCGGCGGCTTCCTGATCGGGATCGAGGCGCTGCTGATCGGCCAACGTTTCGGCCTGGACCCGGCGGTGATGGTCGATGTGCTGAACGCGGCGACGGGGATGAACAACTCCACGCAGAAGAAGTTCAAGCAGTTCGTGCTGTCGCGCAGCTTCGATGCCGGGTTCACGATGGGGCTGCTGGACAAGGACATCTCGATCGCCATGCAGGTGGGGCGGGAGACCGGGACGCCGGCGCCGCTGTCGGCGCTGTGCAAGGAGATGATCGGCGCGGCGCTGGCGATGTTCGGGTCGGGCGCGGATCACACCGAGATGGCGCGCGTGGCGGAGAAGCTGGCGGGGACAGAGCTTGGGGCCGGCTGATTGGCATCGCGGGGTGTCCGCCCGCAGTCACATGGTTTTGCGCCCTGGGGATGGGCGACGGCAGCCTGACCCTCATCGTCCCGTCCGGTTGAGGGAGCGGCCATGAAATTCGCCCTGATCCTGCGCGGCCAGTACCGCCAGGACGAGGACATCGAAGCCGGACACCAGTTCGATCTCGATCTGGTTCGCCGCGCCGAGGCGCTCGGGTTCGACGGTCTCGCCCGCGCCCAGCACTACAGCGCCCATCCCTGGCAGATGCTGCAACAGATCCCGTTTCTCGCGCAGGTCGCGGTGATCGCGCCGCGGCTGCGCCTGATGACCGGGGTCACGCTGCTGCCGCTGGTCAAGCCGCTCGATCTGGCCGAACAGCTCGCCAGCCTGGATGTGATGAGCCGCGGCAAGCTGATCTTCGGCGCCGGCATCGGCTACCGCGAGGTGGAGTTCCAGGCCTTCGGCACCACGCTGAAGGACGCCGGCCCGCGCTTCGAGGAAAACCTGACCGCCATCCGCCGGCTCTGGACCGAAGACGAGGTCACCCTCCACGGCAGCCATTTCACTCTCGACCGCGCGCATTGCTCGGTGAAGCCGCTGCAACGCCCGATGCCGCCGGTCTGGATCGGCGCCAATGCCGATCGCGGCATCCGCCGCGCGGCGCGCATGGCCGACGCTTGGTTCATCAACCCGCACAACACGCTGGAGACGCTGGACCGGCAAATGGGGCTGTATCGGCGCGAACTCGACGCGCATGGCAAACCGTTCCCCGCGGAACTGCCGATGGCGCGGGAGGTGTTCCTGGCGTCCTCGCGTGAGGAAGCCTTGCGCCGCGTCCGCCCGGCGTTGGAGGCAAAATACAAATCCTACCGCGAATGGGGCCAGGACCGCGCCATGCCGGCCGAAGATCATTTCGACCGCGACTTCGAGTCCCTGGCCGCCGACCGCTTCCTGCTCGGCACGCCGGCGCAGGTGACCGAGCAGATCCTGGCGCTGCATCGGCGCTTCGGCGTGAACTATTTCTGCGTCGGCACCCATCTGCCCGGCACGCCGCCCGCGCTGGCGATGGAACAGCTGGAACTGTTCGGCACCGAGGTCCTGCCCGCGCTGACGGCCGCCTGACCCGCGCTACCCTGCCAGGCTGCCCGCGAGCAACTCGGTTACCGCGCGGGCGAAGGCCGCGGAGTCACGTGGCATCTCGCCCTCCGCCACCCGTGCCAGATCCAACAGGACCGGTGCCGCGCGCGCGACCAGCGCCGTATCGGACGCGCGCGCAGCCAGCGCTGTATTCGACACGCGCGCTGCCAGCGCGACGATCGCCGGATGGCGCGGATTCACCTCCAACGCCGGCGGCGGCATCGGCCCGCCCCGCCCGGACCTGCGCATCAGCCGCTGCATCGCCAGATCCGGCCCCATCGCACCGGCGGTCAGCACCACCGCGCTGTCGGTCAGCCGCCCGGTGGCGCGCACCTCGCCCACCGCATCGCCCAGCACGGCCTTCAGCGCCGCGGTCAGCACCGAGATGTCCGGCAGCTCCCCGGTCGCACCCGCCTCCGCCTGGCTGGCGCTGACCAGGCGCTTGCCCTCGAAGCTCGCCAGCCGGTCTGGCCAGAACGCGTCGATCGGGTCGGTCAGCAGCAGGACCTCCTGGTTCTTCGCGCGCAACCCCTCCAGCTGCGGGGAAGCCCGCAATGCGGCCAAATCCTCGCCCACCAGGTAATGGATCACGTCCTGCCCCGGCTGCATCCGGTTCACGTATTCCGCGCATGAGGTCAGCCCGTCGCCAAAGGTGGAATGCGCGCGCAGCAGGCCGGCCAATTCGCCACGATGCTCAGAGTCCTCCCACAGCCCTTCTTTCAGGATGATCCCGAAATCATCCCAGAACTTGGCGTATTCGGCGTCTTCCTTTGCCCGGGTCTTCAATTCCGACAGCACGCGCCCGACCAGCGCCTTGCGGATCCGTCCCAGGACCGGCGTGGATTGCAGCATCTCGCGTGAGACGTTCAGCGGCAAATCCTCGGTATCCACCACGCCTTGGACAAAACGCAGCCAGGGTGGCAGGAGCTCCGCTTTGTCGGTGATGAACATCCGCCGTACATGCAACCGCAGATGCGATGTGCGATCGCCCTCCAGCACGTCGAACGGGCGTGAACCGGGAATGAACAGCAGCGCGGTGAACTCGGTCAGCCCCTCGGCGCGCCAGTGCAGTGTGGCCCAGGGTGTGTCGAACAAATGGCCCAGATGACGGTAGAAGCCATGGTAGGATTGCTCGGTGATTTCGGCCCGCGGCTTGCGCCACAGCGCGGTCCCCTCGTTGGCGGGCAGGTCCTTGCCGTCCCGGGCGATGGTGATCGGAAGCGTGATGTGATCGGCCCATTTGCGCACGATCGCTTCCAGGGTGGCGGGGTCCAGATATGATTCTGCGTCCGCTTTGAGGTGCAGAAGAACTTCGGTGCCGGCTTCGGCGCGCTCGGCCGGGCGCAGCGTGAACCCGCCGCCCGCGGCCATGTTGCAGGACCAGGTGAACGCGTGCTCGGTCCCGGCCTTCCGGGACGTCACCTCCACCAGATCTGCCACCATGAACGCGGAATAGAAGCCCACGCCGAACTGGCCGATCAGGTTCGGCCGGTCCTCGGGCTTCGCGTCCGCCAGCGCGGCGGTGAACGCGCTGGTCCCGGACCGGGCAATGGTGCCGAGATGGGCGATCAGCTCCTCGCGGTCCATGCCGATCCCGTGGTCGGCGATCAGCAGGGACCGGGCCGCCTTGTCGGGGACGATGCGGATTGCGGCCCCGTCCGGCAGCGCCAGCGCCGGATCGGTCAGGGCGGCGAAGCGGCGGCGATCGGTCGCGTCGGCCGCGTTGGCGACCAGTTCGCGCAGGAAGATGTCGCGCTCGGAGTACAGCGAATGGACGACCAGCTCCAGCAGGCGCCCGGTTTCGGCGCCGAAATCATGGGTTTCCGTTGCGGATTCGTGGGTGGTGGTGCTCATGTCGGGTTCTCCATCGGCGCCGCGCGATATGCGGGTGCGGCGGGCCGACCGCAAGCCCGCGCCGACACACGGGACCGCTCATACCACACGCCTTTGATGTTGACCCATGAAGGATGGGTCAGCGGCGGCTGGCATGACGTCATGTCTTGCGTGTCGCCGCCGGCCAACCTGGCGCGCCGTACCGACTGCTCCAACGGCGGGCGGCGGGGCCTTGGAGCGGTCGGTATTACACCGCGTGGTTCAGCGGCCCGTGCCCCGCGCCCAGCCCAGGCGCGGCGACGATCGCGGCGCGCACGAAGCCGCGCGCCCGCAGGACCGCGTCGCGCAGGCTCGCCCCCTGCGCCAGCCCAGCCGCGATCGCGCTGCCCAGGGTACAGCCGGTGCCATGGGTGTGGCGCGAGGTCAGGCGCGGGGCGGCGAACGCTTCTACCCCGTCTTCGGTCGCGAGCAGATCGACCACGGTATCGCCGGGTAGATGGCCCCCTTTCAGCAGCACCGCGGGCACGCCCAGCGTCAGCAGCACCTCGGCCGCGTGGTGCATGGCGGGCAGGTCGGGGATTGCCATGCCAGCAAGCACTTCGGCTTCCGGCAGGTTCGGCGTCAGCAGCGCCGCCATCGGCAGCAGGCGGCGCTTCAGTACTATCAGCGCCGCCTCGGCCAGCAGGGCGCGCCCGGCGGTGGCGCGCAGCACCGGGTCCACCACCAGCGCGGCATGCGGCGCTGCCGCCAGCGCGTCGCACACCGCCTCCACCACCTCCGGGTCGGCCAGCATTCCGGTCTTGATCGCGTCTGCCCCGATATCGGCCAGCACCGCGGCGATCTGCGCCGCCACGAGCCCGGGCGGCAGCACCAGCACATCCGTTACCGCCCGCGTGTCCTGCACCGTCAGCGCGGTGATCGCGGTGGCCGCGTAGGCACCGAACGCCGCGATGGTTTTCAGATCCGCCTGGATCCCCGCCCCGCCGGAGGGGTCGGAGCCGCCGATCGCCAGAACCCGGCCCACCAGCGATGTCATCGGTCAGGCGGCATCTGCCGCGGGGCGGGCAACCTCGGCGATTGCGGCACACAGGAAATCCACCACCTCGGTCACCAGGGCGTCGTCTTCCGCTTCGGCCATCACGCGCACCAGCGGCTCGGTGCCGCTTTCGCGGATCAGCACGCGGCCGGCCTGGCCCAACCGCGCCTCGGCGGCGGCGATCGCAGCCCGCACCGCGCGGGCGCGTAGCGGCGAGGCGCCGGCGAACCGCACGTTGCGTAGCAGCTGCGGCAGCGGGGCAAAGGCGCGCCCCACCGCGCTGGCGGGGCGGCCCTGTTCCACCAGTACCGCCAGAACCTGCAAGGCGGCCACCAGCCCGTCGCCGGTCGTCGCGTAATCGGACAGGATCATGTGGCCGGATTGCTCACCGCCCACGTTCATACCATCGGCGCGCATCTTCTCGGCCACGTAGCGGTCGCCCACCTGGGTGCGATGCAGGCGCAGCCCGGTCTCGGCCAGGAAGCGCTCAAGGCCCAGGTTGGACATGACGGTGGCGACCACGCCGCCGCCGCGCAGTCGGCCGGCGCGGGTCCAGGAACGCGCGATCAGCGCCAGGATCTGATCACCGTCGATCAGCTCGCCGCGCTCGTCGCACATCAGGACGCGATCGGCGTCGCCGTCCAGCGCGATGCCGAGGTCGGCTCCGTGCTCCAGGACCTGGGCGCAGAGATGATCGGGCACGGTGGAGCCGCAGCCTCGGTTGATGTTGAACCCGTCCGGCGCGACGCCCACCGGGATCACGTTGGCCCCCAGCTCCCACAGCACGGTGGGGGCGACGCGGTAGGCGGCGCCGTTCGCGCAGTCGACCACGATCTTCATCTCGTCCAGGCGCAGGCCGCGCGGGAACGTGGCCTTCGCCGCCTCGATATACCGGCCCGCCGCATCTTCCAGCCGGGCGGCGCGACCCAGCGCGCGCGGCGCAGCCAGGCGATGGCCCAGCTCGGCGCCCATCAGCGCCTCGATCTCGCGTTCGGTAGCATCGGATAGTTTGCAGCCATCGGGATCGAACAGCTTGATGCCGTTATCCTCGAATGGGTTGTGCGAGGCGGAGATCATCACCCCGAGATCGGCGCGCAAGGACCGCGTCAGCATCGCGATTGCGGGCGTCGGTAGCGGCCCGACCAGGGTCACGTCCATCCCGGCACCGATGAACCCCGCGGTCAGCGCCGGTTCCAGCATATAGCCCGATAGCCGCGTGTCTTTCCCGATCACGACGCGGTGCCGGTGCGCGCCGCGGGTGAAGCGCAGTCCGGCGGCCTGGCCCAGGCGGAGCGCCACCTCCGCCGTCATCGGGTCGGTGTTGGCGGTGCCCCGGATTCCGTCGGTGCCGAACAGGCGTCGTGTCTTGGTCATGGGCGCTCCG
>DAHWDR010000366.1:0-5228 GCA_027330745.1 Acetobacteraceae bacterium
CAGCGGGCACGATATCGATGAGGCGCGGCTGGAAAAAGTGCTGCGCGAGGCGATGGACCTGAAGCCGCGCGGGATCCGCGAGCATCTCCAGATGAACCGGCCGATCTATGCCGTCACCTCGGCCTACGGGCATTTCGGGCGCGAGCCGGATCCGGATCTCGGCACCTTCACCTGGGAAAAAACCGACCTGGCCCCGGCGCTGCGGGCCGCGTTCGGCCGCTGAAACCGCCGACCGAGCGGCTGTATGGCCGCGCCCGCGGGCATACGCTGCGGCCCCGGCAACAACGTCTGCTGGACGTAGCCCTGCCGCGGCTGGCGTTCCCGGACGCCGCCCTGGCCGATCCGGCCGCCGCCTTCCCCGTCTCTCCCGCCGCGCTCTGGCTGGAAGTGGGCTTCGGCGGCGGCGAGCACGCCGCGGCCCAGGTGGCAGCGCATCCCGAAATCGGCCTGATCGCCGCCGAGGTGTTCCAGAACGGGGTCTGCGCGTTGCTGTCGCGGCTGCTGCCCGATCCGGCGGACCCGGCGACGGCGCCGCTGCCGGGGAATCTGCGGCTCTGGACCCGGGACGCGCGGAGTCTGCTGCTCGGGCTGCCGGACGCCGCGCTGGACCGGCTGTTCCTGCTGTTCCCTGACCCCTGGCCCAAATCCCGCCACGCGCGCCGCCGCTTCGTCCATCCCGCGGCGCTGCCGGGATTAGCCCGCGTGCTGCGCCCCGGGGCGGAGTGGCGCGTGGCCAGCGACGATCCGACCTATCAGGATTGGGTGACGGTCACGCTGGCCGACCAGCCCTGGTTCGACGTGCCTCCGCCCGCGACCGAACGCCCCGCCGGCTGGCCGCCCACGCGCTACGAGGCGAAGGCGCTGCGGGCCGGACGCCAGCCGCTGTACTGGGCGTTCCGGCGGCGCTAGACTGGGCGTTCCGGCAGCGCCACCCGGGGGCTAACGCGACAGCCGCCCCTGCCCCACCCGCCGCACCTTCCCCAGCACCACCTGGGCTTGCCCGGCCGCGTCGGTCGTGATCCGGATCGCGGCCCGTTTGCCGACGCGCCCGCGCTCATGCAGCTCCGTCAGGACCCGCAGCAGCCCGGCCTTGTCGCGCGCGGCCACCGCCGCGGCCAGCTCGGAGTCCACCCGCGCCGAAGCCGAAGTGTAGCCGGGCGGTCCCGGGATCGTCAGGAACACCGCCACCCCCGCGTTCACCGCCGCCGCGACGGATTCCGCCAAACCCTCGGCCTTGAGCGCCGCCTTGTTCAGCAGCGTGAAATTGACCCCCTGCACGCCGCCCTTCTCCGGGTCGGCATCGCGCAGCTGGATCAGCACGCCGGAGACGTCCGGCCGCAGCGTCGGGCGTACCCATTTCAGGCTGCGCCAGCCGCAGAAGAAGGCGCGGCAGGTCACGGGGCGCGTCGCGTAGATGCCGCAGCCGGCGCTGGCGGTCAGCTCGCGGCAGCGGAAGCCCTGCGGCTTGCGCAGCTCGGGATCGTCGATCGTCAGCGCCACGCAGCAGACCGTGCAGGGTCCGCAGCTGCGATCGGGGAGCAGAGGGACCGCGGTCATCGGCGCGGCTCAGTGCCGGCCGCCGAAGCGCCAGGGAAGGATTTCCATGCGCGCGTAAAGACCGTTGCGGTGATACGGTTCGTCGGCAAACATCGCCGCGACCGCGGCCGCGTCCGGCAGTTCGATCAGCATCGCGCTGCCGATCCAGTGGGCGCCGTCGTCGGACAGCAGCGGGCCGCGGGCGATGAAATGCTCCTGGTAGCCGCGATCGATAAAGTAGCGCCGATGCGCCTCCAGCAATTGTTCACGTTGCGCGGTCATTCCGGCATGGCCATGGCCGATCACCAGGAAGCGGCGGTTGCGATCGGGGTCGCCCTGGAAATCCCACATCGTGCGGCCCAGCGCGTTGCGCCAGCGATGGATCGTGACGTCGGCGAAGACGCCGGCACGGTAATACGGTTCCTCGAAGGCGAAGGCGCGCGCGGCGGCGAGATCCGCCAGGTCGAGGATATGCATCGAGCCGGTCTGGCTCCCGTCCTCGGTCAGGGTGGGGCCACGGGCGATCATGCTGGCGGCGTAGCCATCCATGAAAGCCCAATGGGTCTGGACCAACTGCTTGCGCAAGGGCCCCGCCCCGTCGCGGTCGCGGCAATAGACGAAGACTTCCATGCGCCGGCTCCGATATGACGCGCGATCCCGCGCGCAGCCTAATCCCGGCCGGTGCCGGATTTCAAACGGGGTTGCGGCGGGACGCCGTTTGCACTCCGGCGCCGCCCCCCCACCGGTCCCCGCGCCGGCCGGCCCGCGGGCGCCAGGCTGGCCGCGACCCGTTTCCGCGATAGACTGGCTTCCGCGATAGATTGGCGCCAACACGGGAGGCACCCATGCCGCATGACGGACCCCACGACCACGTCCCGGCGCTGAACATGTGCCCGCGCTCCCGGCGCATCGGGGCCGCCGCCTACCTGGACCCCGCCCTGCCGCCGCGGCTGCGCGAGGTGCTGACGAACGGCGCCGCGTCCGTCGCCACGCCGTTCACCGGGGTCACCACGGACGGCACCCCGCGCGCGGGCCTGTTTCCGCTGCGCCGCACCGGCGTTTCTCTGGCCCCGGTGGTGGCCGCGGCCGAGGCGTTCCTCGCCGGTCTGAGCGCAGCCGAACGCGCCACCGCCTGTTTCCCGATCGACAGCGACGCCTGGCGGAGCTGGTCCAACATCCACCCCTTCCTGATGCGCCACGGCGTCAGCCTGCGCGATCTGACCGACCCGCAGCGCGACGCGGCGTTGGCGCTGGTGCGCGCGAGCCTCAGCGCCAGCGGATTCGCCACCGCGCGCGATGTGATGCGGTTGAACGAGCATATCCGCGAACTGACCGGGCGGGACGAAGAATATGGCGAATGGTACTACTGGCTCAGCGTCTTCGGCACCCCGTCGGAGGGGCAGCCCCAGGGGCAGCCCCAAGGTCAGCCATGGGGATGGCAGATCGACGGCCACCACCTGATCGTCAACTGCTTCGTGCTGGGCGATCAGATCGTGCTGACCCCGCAATTCCTGGGATCGGAACCGGTGCTGGCCCAGTCCGGCCAATACGCGGGCACACGGGTATTCGCGGCGGAGGAAGCCAAGGGCTTCGCCCTGATGGACGCGCTGTCGCCGGAACAACGGACCGCGGCGATCATCGGCCAGGACCTGCCGATCGAGATTTTCGCCGCCGCCTATCGCGACAACCTGACGCTATCCTATCAGGGCATCGGCTATGCCCAGTTGAGCGAAGCGCAGCAGGCGCTGCTGCGCGATCTGATCGGGGTCTATGTCGGGCGCATCCGTCCGGGCCATGCCGAGATCCGGATGGAGGAGGTCATCGCGCATCTGCCCGAGACCTGGTTCGCCTGGATCGGCGGCACCGATCCCGCCAGCCCGTTCTACTACCGCATCCACAGCCCGGTGATCCTGATCGAGTTCGACCACCAGCGCGGCATCGCGCTCGACAACGACGAACCGTCCCGCAACCACATCCACACCGTGGTGCGCACGCCGAACGGCAACGACTACGGCCGCGACCTGCTGGCCCAGCACTACGCGCAGCACGATCACGCGCATCCGGACTCGCCGCACCGCCGCGGATTGGAGTAGGGGACTGCCATGATCCCTTGCGAGCGCCAACCATGACCGACCCCGTGCTGTACCAACAGGATGGCCCGATCGTCACCCTGACCCTGAACGATCCCGCCCGGCGCAATCCGATCTCGGAACGCGCCATGGTGGATGCGATCATCGCCGCGCTGGAACGGCTGGACGCCGATCCGGCCGCGCGGGTCGCGATCCTGACCGGGGCGGGATCGGCGTTCTCCTCGGGCGGAGACCTGCGCGCGATGCAGGACGCCGCCCCTGCCCGCGCCGCCGCCCCGGCCGCCACGCCGGCCTATTACCGCCACGGCATCCAACGCATCCCGCTGGCCTTCGAACGCATCAATGTCCCGATCATCGCCGCGGTGAACGGGCCGGCTATCGGCGCCGGCCTCGATCTGGCCTGCATGTGCGACATCCGCATCGCCGCGCAATCGGCCCGCTTCGCCGAGAGCTTCGTCAAGGTCGGCATCATCGCCGGCGACGGCGGCGCCTGGCTGCTGCCGCGGCTGGTGGGGTTCTCGCGCGCCGCCGAGATGGCGTTCACCGGCGATCCGCTGACCGCGGACGAAGCGCTCGCCGCCGGCCTGGTCTCGCGCGTCGTGCCGGATGCGGACCTGCTGACGGCGGCGCGGTCGCTGGCCGAGCGGATCGCGGTCAATCCGCCGCACGCGGTGCGCATGACCAAACGCCTGCTGCTGGAGGGCCGCACGCTGCGGATGGACAGCCTGCTGGAGATGGCCGCCGCGATGCAGTCGCTGGTCCACGCAACCGCGGATCACCGCGAGGCGGTGGCGGCGTTCCTGGAGAAACGCCCGCCCGCCTTCCGCGGCGAATGAACCGCGGTCAGGCGCCGATCATCTTCGGGTAGCGCTGCATCCCACCGCCGAGCGCCACCCAGGGCTGCGCGCTGTCGCAGAAAATCTCGACCTGCGGCTGCACCCAGCCGGCGTCGTCCAGCGTGCCGGTGAGCACCATGACCAGGTCGGGCATGGCCTCGGCTGAGTCGTACAGGCTCGACCCGCATTCCGGACAGAAGCGGCGCAGCATCGCCTTGCCGCTGTCGCCCTGGTCGCGGTACGTCTTCACGGGGCCGGTCACGGTCAGCGCCGGTTCCGGAAGGCCGATCACGGGGGCAAAGGCGCCGCCGGTCGCGCGCTGGCAGTTGCGGCAATGGCAGACGCCGGTGAACACCGGCTCGGCTTCGGCGTGGTAGCGTACGGCACCGCACAGGCAGCCGCCTTCGATGCGTGGCATGGAGGACCCCTCAACCCGACCGATGGAGCATAGCACGGCGCGCAGGCAAAGCGCGATCGTGTCGTTGATCTTTGTGGCGGTCCTCAGGTTGGGGTTGTCGCGAACGATCCAACCCCCACCCGGAGCCGCCACGGCGACCACCTGCGCGGCCATCGCTGTGGGTCAGTGACCTGCCTGCGCCAGATTTTTGGCGGTCGCTCCGCCGGGCCACTTGCCCACAGCTCCCACACCACTCGGGAGGACACGACCCCGTTGCCGACGCGCCGAGCCCCGGCTACACTGGGATCAATCGAGTGCGAGCTTGGGCCGAGACGTGAGAAGCGTCGGCAAATGATGTGGCGAAGGATG
>DAHWDR010000368.1:0-3229 GCA_027330745.1 Acetobacteraceae bacterium
GCATAGTCGTCCAGCGTTCGGGCCAGATCCAGGTGCTGTTCCGCGAAGGCTCGGGCGCCGGCGCGCAGTCGGCGTGCCTGGGCGCGGTCGTCCAGCAGTTCCAGCACCGTCGCCGCCAGGCCGGCGGGGTCGAAAAACGACGCCAGCCGCCCGTTCACCCCGTCGGTGATGAACTCGCGGACCGGCGGCGTGTCGCTGCCGACCACCGCACAGCCCACCGCCAACGCCTCGCGTAACGACCACGAGGCGACGAACGGGTAGGTCAGATACACATGCACGTCGCTGCGTTGCAGCAGGCGCAGATAGGTGTCGTACGGGACGCGACCCGGAAAGGCGACCCGCGCCGGGTCCACCGCGTCCCCGAGTTCGGCCAGGAAATGCTGGCGCCAGGTGCCGGTGGGCGGCGGCGCGCCATAACTGACGCCGTCCCCGCCCACCATCACCACCTTCAGGTCTGGCTGTGCCCGCAACAGCTTCGGCAGCGCGCGCATCATCACATGCACACCGCGATAGGGTTCCAGATCGCGCGAGACATACGTAACCAGCCGGTCCTCGGGCGCGATCGCCATGGTTCCAATCTTCAGGACCTTGCGCCGCGCCGCCGGATCCGGGCGGCAGCGATCCAGGTCGGCGCCCTCGGCCAGCACCTGGATATCGTTGCGCGCCCAGTCGGGATAGGTGCTGTGCTGCCAGGTGGTCGGGGTCTGGCCGTGGCGCCCCAGTTGCAGCGCCAGCAGGTTGATCGCGTTCTTGGCGCGGATGCGCGGGAAGTCTTCGGACGCCGAGGGGAACTCGGGGTCAAACCCAACATCGCTGCCGTCAACGCGGTAGAAGAACTCGAAATACCCGACCAGCGGCGCGTTCGGCCACACATCCGGCAGGTTCAGCAATTCGCCCCAACCGTGATGACCCAGGATGACATCGGGGGCGAACCCCAGGCCCTTGAGCGCCCCGGCGGTGCGGGCCACCGCCTCGGCACGTCGGGAGGCCGCGTCCAGATCGCGCGCCGCGGGATGGATGGCGGCAGGTGAGCCGGGTGGACGGCGATAGGGGACCACGCGCACGCCGTCGATGCGGTTGCGGTTGGGTTCCGAGATAAACACGACCTCGTGCCGCCCGTCCGCCGCCAGGCGCCGCGCCAGATGCAGAAACTGGGCAGGGAAATTCTGGTGGACCAGAAGGATTTTCATGCCTCGGCGCGGCGCCTCAGCGTGGGCGGCGGGCGGTCTTGCGCGGCGCCGCCGGCTTATCCGTCGCCGCGCCCGCGACGCGGCGGTGCAGCGTGATCCGGAACGCCTCCAGCGGGGCCAGGCTGTCGGCCATGGCTGGAGTGCCTTCGGCCACATCCTCGGCCAGGGTGCCGTCGCCGAAACTGGCGGTGACGCGGCATTCGCGCGTGGGATCGCCCTTCACCCGCGCCGCCAGCCCCAGCAGCGGCAACGCCATCCCGCGGCTGCCGCAAAACGCCCCGGCCTCCACCCATGGCGACAGCCAGCCACGGCCCAGCACGGCCTGGTATTCCAAGACGGCCCCGTCGGCCGGGGCGACGGAGAAACCCTCGATCCACAATTTGCTGCCGCGCACCCCCATCCATTCGCCAAGCGCCGCGCCGACATCGCCGGTCCGCTGGATATGGGCCAGGATTTCGGGCGCGGCCGCTGGCGCGGCAACCGGCGCGGCGGCCTCGGCGGGATCGGCGCTGAGCCGCAGCACCTGCAACCGCGGTGCCGCTGCCGGTGCTGCGTCCGGGGCCTGATAGATCGTCACCAATACCTGCGCCGGACCTTGCGTGACCCGCACCAGGGCCGCCCCGTCGCCGCCCGGCAACCACCCATCGGCGGCGAAGGTGGCGATGCGCACCGCGCCTTCTCGTCCCGCCGGCGACGGCGAGATACGTATCCCGGGCAAGCCGGAGCGTCCCGCTGCCGGCGCGCCAGGAGGCTGGAAGATGCAAAACAACCCTGTGTCCAGGGTCATCAAATGCCCGGACACGCGGAGTTCCAGAATACCATTTGCCGGGAGGGCGTTGGCGGCGGAAGCGCCCGCCGCGGGCGCGGCGGTCAAGGCGGCGTCGGACATACACGCTCTCGGGTGGTTGCTGGCGCACGCGCGGCTGGGTTGCGCGCGCGTATCTATTCATGGACCGCGGCGCGGGTCCGGGCAAGCAGGATATGGTTAATCCGCCCCGCGTCCAGGCCCAGCGGCAGCAGGAAGCCCCGGCCCGTTGCGCGGATCCGCTCGGCCGGGGCGCCAAGGTCGAAGGCGACCACGTCCAGCCCAGCGCGCCAGGCGTCGGTCAGGGCGAAGCACCAAGGCTCGGGCCAGATCGAGGGCAGGAAGGCAACGCGCGCGCCCTGGGCGCGGATCAGCGTGGTGGCTTCCTCGGGTCGGAACGGGCCGGTGACGAACACCCGGCCGGTGGCAAACAAGGTCGCGTCGTCTTCGGTGTACCCGGCAACGGCAAATTCCAGCGGCAGGTTGCGCGCGGCGGCATCGGTCGCACAGGCGATCAAGACCTCCAGCCCCTTGGCCGGGCCGAGGGCACCCACCACCACGATCCGCGTCCGCCCCCGCCCCCGCGCCGGCGGCGGCGGGGCGGGGCCAGGGAGGGCAGCATCATCCTCGGGTGCGGCGATCTCGGGCATCACGCCGGGGAAATGCCGCGCGATCCGCCGCGCCGCGTCGGCCGAGGGCGCGATTACCCGTCGCGCGCGCGCGAACAAAGCGGCCGAGCGGGCATGCAGGGCGCGCACCCCAATCGGTTCGTCGAGAAGACTGCCATGGGCGGCAACGCATGCTTCGCACCCGGCCAGCTCCGGCTCGCCGCAGTAGCGCGCCGCGCCGTCCAGCGGGCGGATCATCTGCACGCGCGGGCAGCACCACGCGAAATCATGGATATGCACGTCGTACGGCACCCCCAGCGCGGCGATCAGGCCGGCGACGGAGGGGGGGTGGCCGAGTAGATGATGCAACGATACCGTCCGCGGGTTCGCGGCGCGCAAGCGGCGCAGAAGGGCGGCACGGGCCCGCGGCAGCGGGAAACAAGCGCCGCTGCGGCGTATCGGATCTTCGAGACGAACGGCCAGCCCGCGGCCCCGGTCCGGGTCGGGCCGCAAGATCAGCGGGCGCAGGCCGGCGGCGCGGTGGGCGGCGGCTTCGGCTTGCACGACGCGTTCCACGCCGCCACCGTCGGCATGGGTGATCATCACGACGCTTGCGGTGGCGGAAG
>DAHWDR010000375.1:0-1882 GCA_027330745.1 Acetobacteraceae bacterium
GATCAGGATGGCGCGGCGCTGCCACTGGCGGCGGCCACGGCGAAGGTCTCGGCCGATACCGCGTTCTTCCTGGCCGCGAAGGAAAACATCCAGACCCATGGCGGCATCGGCTTCACCTGGGAAGCGGATGCCCATCTTTACTACCGCCGCGCGCAGTTGCTGTCCGCCGCGCTCGGCGGGCCGCGCTACTGGCGCGAACGCACCGTGGCGGCGCTGGAAACCGACAACGCGGCGTAAGGAGACGGGACATGGATTTCGACGATACGCCGGCGGAAGCCGAATTCCGCGCCGAGGCCCGCGCCTTCCTGGACCGTCATCACCGCCGCAAGGACCGCGCGCGCGCCGCGCCGCGCTACGGCGATGTGGACGCCGCCATGCTGGCCCGCACGCGCGCCTGGCAGGCGGCCAAGGCGGATGCGGGCTTCGCCGGCATCACCTGGGCGCCGGAATGGGGCGGACGCGGCGGCACGCCGATGCAGCAGATCATCTGGCAGCAGGAGGAAGCGGAATACGACGTCCCGTACAACGTGTTCCTGATCGGCCTCGGCATGTGCATCCCGACCGTGATGACCTATGCGGATCGTCCGGTACTGGAACGTTTCGTGCGCCCGGCGCTGCGCGGGCAGGAAATCTGGTGCCAGTTGTTCTCGGAACCCGGCGCCGGGTCCGATGTGGCGGGGCTGCGCACACGCGCGGAACGCGACGGCGCCGGCTGGGTGGTGAACGGGCAGAAAGTATGGACCTCCGGGGCGCATTACTGCGATTACGGGTTGTTGCTGGCGCGCACCGACCCCGCGGTCCCCAAGCACGCGGGGCTGACCGCGTTCTGGATCGACATGAAGGCCCCGGGCGTGGAGATCCGGCCGATCCATCAGATGTCCGGCGCGTCGCATTTCAACGAGGTGTTCTTCACCGATCTGCGCCTGACCGACGGCCAGCGCCTGGGCGCGCCCGGGCAAGGCTGGAAAGTGGCGCTGACCACGCTGATGAATGAACGCCTGGCGGTGGGTGAGCCGCGCCGGCCGGACATCCACGACCTGATCGCGCTGGCGCGCATGGTGGAACTGGACGGCCGCCCGGCGCTCGCGGACCCAGCCGTGCGCCAGAAGATCGCCGGCTGGTGGTCGGACAGCGCCGGCCTGACCTACACGCGGTTCCGCACGCTCACGGCGCTGTCGCGCGGCCAGACCCCGGGGCCTGAGAACGCCATCGCCAAGGTGGTGAACGCATCCAAGCAGCAGGCGATGGCGGCGTTCGGGATGGAATTGCTCGGCCAGGGCGCGGCGGTCATGGACCCCGCGCTGGCGCCGATGGCGGCACTGTTCCAGGATGGGCTGCTCGCCGCCCCCGGGCATCGGATTGCCGGCGGCACCGATGAGATCCTGCGCAACATCATCGCCGAGCGCGTGCTCGGCTTGCCCGGGGACGTGCGGGTGGACAAGGATGCTCCGTTCCGCCGCAACGCGGCGCAGGGCTGACGCTCATCACGGGAGGCAAACATGGCGGCGGACCGGCAGGTAGCGATCGTGACCGGCGCGGGCAGCGGCATCGGCCGCGCGATCGCGCTGGGGCTGGCGGGCGCGGGGGTGGATGTCGCGGCGGTGGACCGCGCCGCCGACTGGCTGGCCACGCTGACCGCGGCGGCCACGGCGGCGGGATCGGCCGGCGCGGTCGTCCCGATCACCGCCGATCTGAGCCAGCCTGACAGCGTCGCCGCAATCGTCGCGGCAACCCTCGGCCGCTTCGGCAAGATCGACGTTCTGGTCAACAATGCCGGCGTCGGCCAGGGCGCGATCCGGGCCGATCAGCGGACCAACCCGATCCGCTTCTGGGAGATCACGCCCGAGCAATGGGCACGCTTCGTCGCCGTCAACGCGACCGC
>DAHWDR010000384.1:0-12220 GCA_027330745.1 Acetobacteraceae bacterium
TCCGGGTCGCGGAACTGCAACGCCGCGGTGGTCACCCCGTCTTCCTTCAGCACCGCGAGATCGTCGCGCACGTCCTGGCCGATCACGCGCAAGGTCAGCGGCGCGCCGGTATCGCGCAGCACCGCGACCGAGCCGCAGCCATACACGACATGGTTGTTCGTGAGGATGTAGCCGTCATGGGAGATGAAGAAGCCCGAGCCGCGCGACAGCAGCGCCCCCGGCTTGGGTCCGGTCAGATGCACCAGATGGGTCCGGCACAGATCGATATGGCCAAGCTGCTGCGTGACCTCGTTGTCGAACCCGGCGCGCAGGTCGAACACGCATCCCGCGCCGGCGGGCAGCGGGATCGCGGCGGTCGTCTCGGCCGCGACCATCTGGTTGCGGCCCAGCCGGTTCGGTCCCCAGCTGCGCGTGTTCGAAGGCGAGACGAACAGCTTCACCACCGGAACCCGATAATCGTTCGCCACCGTGAGCGCCGGCGTGCCCGCTTCAGGCGCGGTGTTCTGGGTGTGCGTCACGGCGGGGCCGCTGGGGCCGTTGAACGCCTGGCCGCCGATCGCGCAGATATTCACCCGGTAGCGATCCTCCTTCGCACCGGAAACGTAGATCGCGCGCATGTCGTAGTCGCAATGCGGCGCCTGGCCGGGCAGGGGCAGCGCGATATGGGTGCTCTGGCCGGGGCCGAGCGGGGATTGCAGCAGGTTGGGGCCGAAGCTGTTGCTCGGCGCGTTGCTGGGCGAAAGATAGAAGCCGTGCAACGCCGGACCCTTGGCGTTGCGGATCAGCAAAGATGCCGGTGCCGCGGCGGCGTGACCCGGTTGCGGGGCGGCGAACACGGCATCCGAATAGCCGCAGACATTCAGCCCAAGCTGGTCGGAGGTGCCGCCATGCTGATAGGTGACGCCAATGTCATAGAGGCAGCCATCCGCCGGCGGCAGGCGGACCATCTGGCGTTGTCCCGGCATGAGGGTCCCGACCAGATGGTTCACCCCGGCGCCGCGCATTCCGGCGCGGCGGAACACGGCACGCAGGATCGGGTCCTGGCCGCGATTGACCACGTAGATGTCGGTCGCGCCCTGGGCGCCCGCTTGTGCTTGCGTAGTTGGCCCCGGGGCTGGCGTCGGAGCGGGGGCTGCCGCCGCGGCTGCGGTGGTTTCCGGGCCGACGAAGCTCTGCTCGTCCAGCGCACACAGATTCACCCCCTGGCGGTATTCCCGCTGGCCGCCCTGGTAATACGCTTCCATATCGAAAACACAATAATTCGGGCTGACCGCGATCCGCGCCGTCTGCCCCTTGGTCAGCGTGCCGGTCAGCCGGTTCGGTCCCAGCGAAACCCCCGGCGGCGCCATCGGGATCACGTAGAACCCGGCGATCGGCAGGCTGCCCAGATTCTTGACCGTGACATGGCGATCGCCGCCGGCGGGCGGCGGGGTCGGACCCGCGAACGTCGTGGAGCCGAAGGCGCAGATATCGAGATTGAGCTTGTCGGCATGAGCGCCGCCGGCAAAGGTGACGTAGACATCGTGCTGGCAGCCATCGGCGGGGTTGAGGTGGATCACCTGGCGCTGGTCGCGCCCGAGCTGACCGGACAGCACATCGGCGCCCCAGTTGGTGGTCCCGGGACGGCGGAAATAGGCGGCGACGATCGGCGTGTCGCCGGCGTTGACGACCGCAATATTGTAGCGTCCCGTCACCGGTTGCGATCGCGCCGCGCCGGGCGATGCGAACATGGCCAGCACCGCCAGCGCGAGCGGCGCGACCAGACGGATAATACGAGACGGGGGCGTCATGGGGCGGCTCCGGAATAAACGCGCGTCGGCCACGAAACACTGCGCCGGACGCGCCCGGGCCGTCAATCTTGTTGCGGGCTATGGTCACGTCCCGCAACGGCCGCGGGCACGCGGTCCGTGATGCCCGCGCGTTTTTTTTGATTCTGCGCAGCCCGTGCCGTCGCCGGACGGGCCGGCGCAGCGCGGCGCGCGCGGATTATGCCGCCAGGGTGCGGTTGGAGTCCTCGAACAACTGGCGTGCCTTGGCGGTGTCGTACGGGCGTTCGGTCAGCGCCTCGGCATCCCACTCGCTGCGTTCCTGTTTGAAGAAATCGCCGCCATACACATGGATCGCCCCGGTCAGGCGCGGGATCGGGTTCAGCACCGAATGGATGATATCGCGACCCAGCGGGATCGCATCGCGCACCTCGCACGAGCGCGCGCCGGCGGCTTCCACCCGTCCGTCGGGGCGGCGGCGCCAGAAGATGTTGTCCTCGCGCCCGGTATAGATGCCGATCACCGCCCACATGCGGTGATCATGCGGCATGATCGACATCGACGGCCCCCAGACCAGGTTGATGATCGTGAGCGTCTTCGAGCGATGCAGCGGGTAGATCCCGGCGCGCGTCGGTTCGCCCAGCCGGGCCAGCACAGCGGCCGGATCGGCGACGGCGGCGGCGGTGACATCGCGCACCGCGGTGTGATCGGGGTTCGCCGCCACCGCGGCCTCGCAATCGGCGATGAAGCGGTCCAGGTCGAACATCGGGTTTTCACTCCGGTCGGGGGGAGGAAAGGCTAGCGCGTTTCCCGCCAGGGTCAAAGTGGAGTTTGTTCTTCCCCGCCCTGCTCCGCCCGCCACAGATTATGCCGCGCCGCCGCGCGCCGCAGCGGATCCGCCGGCCCGGTGAAATGGGACAGGGCGTCGCGGTACAACGCCACCGCTTCGGCCCGGCCGGCACCGCCCAGCGCCAGCAGCGCATTGGCCAGGTTGGTCTCCGCGGTGGCGCGCTGGCGGCCGGCCTCCGGAGCGCCGGCCAGGGCCACGCGCCCGGCCGCCACGGCCTCGGCCAGCAGCGCCTTGTCGTCGTTCGGCTCGCCCAGAAGGCGCAGCGTGTGGCAGAGATTCTCGGCTGCCAGCGCGGCCTCGGCGGTGGGCGCGGCGATCGCGGCGAAACCGGCGCGGGCGTCGCGCAGCGTGTTGGCGGCCTCGATCAGCAGGCTGCGTTCATTCATGACGCCGGCCAGCATGGTCAGGACCGCGCCGCGGTTGCGCAACATTCTGGCCTGGTTCAACGGATCGTCGAACCCGGCCGCTTCATAGGCTTCCAGCGCCGCGCCCAGCGCCTCCGCGTCCCCGGTGCGCTCACCCAGCACCGCCAGCGCTGCCCCCAGCGTGGCGCTGGCGCGCGGGCCGGGGATCGCCTCCCGCGCCAAGGTCACCGCGGCATCCAGCGCGTCCAGATCGTCGGTCAGGGCGCCGAGCGCGCGCAGCGCCGCCGATAACGGCAGGGCAATCGCGGCCTGGCGGGCGCGCGGGATCTCGCGCAGCAGGGCCACCGCCGCGGCCGCCAGCGCCGGATCGCCCTCGGCCTCGGCGCGCAGGCGCAGCGCCTCGGCCGCGACGATCGGGTCGTCGGACATCAGGCTTCGGCGCGCAGCTCGGCGAAAACGCGGCCGGCCGCCAGCAACGCCTCACGCACCAGCGGCGCACCGATATAGCCGGCGAGATGCAGGATCGCTTCCGCCAGTTCGTCTTCCGACCAGCCCTGGTTGCGGGCCATGCGCAGATGGATCGCCAGTTCCGCCTCGCGGCCCATGACGGTGTCGGAGACGACCACGATCAGGGTGCGGGTCTTCAGGTCCAGGCCGGCGCGGTTCCAGAGCGTGCCGAAGATGGTTTCTGTTGTGACCTCAGCGAATTTCTGCATGATCGGATCGGCATACACAGTGCCGTTCAGGCGATCGGCGTAGGCTTCGCCCATCAACTTGCGGCGCATCGCGCGGCCGGCGACGGCGCGGGGGGAGTCGGACATGGCGGTTCCTCCGGGTTCTGGTTCGCCCGAGTATCGGCGGCGGGGGGGCTTCCGGCAACCCGGCGCCGCTACCCCCGATCTACACGGAGACGCGGATCGCCGAGGGCTTCAAAGCGGATCTCGTGGTCGCCAGTACGGTTCGACTCGACAAAACCCAGGAGTGTCGCCCGGTGTCGCATCAGGTCGGCGCCCCTGCGGGGCTGCCAGTCTGTTATCCGCAGTCCGCTCGACCGAGGCTGTCCAGGGGCTCGGAAAAGCGGCCCGCCGCGGATGATGACCGGGCGCGGTCGGTGGGCCGCTGCCCCTTCGTTACGCCGCCGCGCGCACCGCATCCGGCCGCAGCAGCGCCACCAGCGCGTCCACCAGCCGCTCCATCATCGCGTCCGTATGCAGGGGTGTCGGCGTGAACCGCAGCCGTTCCTCGCCGCGGGGCACCGTGGGGTAGTTGATCGGCGTGGCGTACATCCCGTACTCCGCCAGCAGCCGGCGGCTGATTTCCTTGCACCGCGCCGCCTCCCCCACATGCAGCGGCACGATATGGCTGGCCGATGGGATGCGCGGCAGGCCGGCGGCGTCGAAACGCGATTTCAGCGCCTCCGCCCGCTCGAACAGCCGGGCGCGTCGGGCCATGTCGCCGCGCACATGGCGCACCGCGGCCAGCGCGGCGGCGGCCAGCATCGGCGGCAACGAGGTCGTGAAGATGAACCCTGCAGCCGAAGAGCGGATATAGTCGATCACCGTCTCATCCGCGGCGATATAGCCGCCGTGACAGCCGAAGCCCTTGGCCAGCGTGCCCTCGATCAGATCCACGCGGCGGGCCACGCCGTCCCGTTCCGACACGCCCCCGCCCTGCGGTCCGTACAGGCCGACGGCATGGACCTCGTCCAGATAGGTCAGCGCGCCGTACCGTTGGGCCAGATCGCAGATCGCGCCGATCGGGGAGATATCGGCATCCATGGAATAGACCGATTCGAACGCAATCAGCTTCGGCGCGGCGGGCGGCGCGGCGGCCAGTAGCGCCTCCAGATGCGCCACGTCGTTGTGGCGGAAAATCTGCACCTCGGCCTTCGATCCCATGATGCCGGCGATCATCGATGCATGGTTCTTCGCGTCCGAGAATGCGATGAACCCGGGCAGCGCATTCAGGATCGTGGACAAGCCTGCCTGGTTGGACACGAAGCCGGAGGTGAACAGCAGCGCCCGTTCCTTGCCGTGTAGATCGGCGAGCTCGGCCTCCAGCGCGTCATGCGCCGGGCTGGTGCCGCCGATATTGCGCGTGCCCCCGGCGCCGGCGCCCATCGCCCGCGCGGCGGTGCAGGCGGCTTCGACCACCACCGGATGCCCGCCCATCGCCAGGTAGTCGTTGGAGGACCAGACCAGGACCTCGGAGCCGTCGGCGCGGCGATAGACCGGGAAGCCATCGGCCTGCTTGTAAAGCGGGGTGAACTCGCGGTACCGCCCCTGGGCGCGGATTTCGGCTAGGGCCTGGCGGCAATGGGCATGAAACTTGTGCATTTTGGGTCCGGGGCGGGGCGATGCGCGATGGTTGCGTGATTTACGCCCCCCCGCCGCCGGCCGGCAATGCGCAGAAACCCGTATGGACGGGATTTCAGCCGGGGTGGATCAATCCAGCAGCCACGCCGCCCCCGCCGCCTGCGCGATCTGGCGCACCTGGCCGAGCAGTCCGGCGCCCACCGGGATCCCCTCGGCCATGCGCCGCGCCGCGTGGGCGCGCTGCGGGTCGCCCGCCACCAGCACCGGCTGCGCCGGGTCGGTCGGCGTCGTGGCGCGCAGGTCGGTGCAGAACCGCGCGACATCGGACTGGAACTCCGTCGGGTCGCGGAACAAGCCGGGATCGATCGCCAGGAAGAAATGGCCGATATCCATCCCCTGCGGCTTCTTGGTGTGCTGCGGGTCGGTGATCAGCGTCGCCCCCGACAGGCACGCGGCCAGGATGTTCACCATCACCGCCAGGCCGTACCCTTTGTAGCTGCTGCTCTCGGGCGCGCCGCCGAGCGAGGTCAGGCTGCCGCCCTTGGACACGATCAGCGGATCGTCGGAGGGCCGCCCGTCCGGCCCCAGCACCCAGCCGGGCGGTGCCGGCAGGCCCTCGTTCGCCTTGTTGCGGATCCGCCCCGCGGCGACGGTGGTGGTCGCCATGTCCAGCAGGAACGGCCGCCCGTCGGCCGAGGGGGCGGCGAAGGACCACGGGTCCGTTCCCAGCCGCGGCTGTCGCCCGAAAGTGGGCGCCACCTGGATGCCGGAGGCGGAGGTGCACGCCATGCCCACGAACCCCGCATCGGCCGCCATCAGCGTGTAATACCCGCAGGCCGCGAAATGCGCCGAGTTCCGCACCACCACCGCCGCCATGCCGGACGCGCGCGCCTTCGCGATCGCGGTCTTCATCGCGAAATGTGCCGGCACATGACCAAGACCGCCGCCGGCATCGATCAGGGCGGACACCGGCGACTGGCGCAGCAGCGTCGGCTCGGCATCGATCTTTACCCGCCCGTTGCGGCGCAGCCGGTCGTAGCCCGGCAACATCGACAGGCCGTGGCTATCGACGCCGTGCAGGTCGGCCCAGGACAGGATTTCGGCGGTGATCTCGGCGTTCGACTCGGGCATGCCCCAGCCGAGCAGGATGGATTTGATCTGCGCGCGATGGGCGGCATAGGGCGCCGGCATGACGGATCCTCCTTCGATTGGCGGGCCGGTGCCGGGTGGCAAACTGGGACACGACCGATTGCTGCGTCAGTCTTGCGCATCGGAGATGCCTCGGGCAAGGGTGGCGGGTGGAGCGGAGGGGCGCATGGCCGAGGCGGAGGCATTGCTGGCGGCACGGTTCGGCGCGGGAGCACCGGCCGTGACCGGCGCGGTGGCCGACGGCGTGGCGGCGCTGCTCGACCGGCGCGTGGCGCGGCGCTATCGCGACCAGCCGGTGCCGGAGCCGCTGCTGGATCTGCTGCTGGCCGCGGCGCAATCGGCCCCGGCCAAGTCCGACCTGCAACAATATTCCGTGGTGGTGCTGCGCGATCCGGCGAAGCTCAAGCGGATCGCCGACTGGATCGGCACCATGGACTGGATCGCGTCCGCTCCGGTGTTGTTGATCTGGTGCGGGGATATGCGCCGTGGCCAGCGTCTGTGCGAGCGGCACGGAATGCCCCATGCCAACAACAACCTGGACACGTTCCTCAACACCGCGGTGGACGCCACGTTGGCGATGGGCGGTTTCATCGCCGCGGCCGAGGCGGTGGGGCTGGGGACCTGCCCGATCAGCTATGTGCGGAACCATAACGAAAAAATCGCGCCGCTGCTGGGTCTGCCGCACGGCGTGTATCCGGTGGCCGGCCTGACCCTGGGCTGGCCCGCATTCCGCCGCCCGGTATCGATGCGCCTGCCGCCGGCGGTGGTGGTGCATCGGGAACGCTACGACGACGCCGCCCTGTCCGAACAGATCGCCGCCTACGACGAGCGCCGCCAGGCGCGCGAGCCGCTGGCCGCCGCCGGCCTCAAGAACAACGACGTCTATCCGCCGCGCGACGGCGTGGGCTGGAGCGAGAACGTCGCCCGCCAGCTGTCCGTCCCGGAACGCTACGGTTTCAGCGCCTGGCTGCGCACGAGGGGATTCGATCTTGCCTGACGATGCCGTCCGCCGTCCCGCCGTGCGCGCCCGTCACGCCGCCAGCCTGGTCGTTCTTCGCGACGAGCGGGAATTGCTGATGGGGCTGCGCGGTGCGCGCCACCGCTTCATGCCCAACAAGCTGGTGTTCCCGGGCGGCGCGGTGGATCGCGCGGACCTGACCGCACCCGTCGCCGGTCCGCTGCCCGCCGCCACGCGCGCGGCGCTGGAACGCGCGGCCAATCCGGCGTTGGCGCACGGGCTGGCGGTCGCCGCGGCGCGCGAACTGGAGGAGGAGACCGGGCTTACCCTGGGCAATCCCCCCGCGCTCGGTCGGGTGCATTATCTGTGCCGGATGGTCACGCCGCCGGAGAACCCGATCCGCTTCAACGCCCGTTTCCTGCTGGTCGATGCGAGCGAGGTGTCCGGCACCCTGGCCGGTTCGGGCGAGCTTGAGGAGTTGCGGTTTTTCGCCATCGACGAAGCGCTGGGCTACGACCTCGCCGAGCCGCAGCGGCGCGTGATCGAACGGCTCAAGGCGTGGCTGGCGATGACGCCGGCGGAGCGCGACGCCCAGCGCCACCTGCCGGTGTTCCGCCGCCGCCGCTGGGCGGACGAGTAACCGCCCCTTGAGCGGATCACGGTTTCGGCATACGCCCCCACCGCGGGGAGACCGACGCAAGTTTAAGCAACCGAATACAGGAGACAAACCATGAACCGAATTCGCCATCAATCCGATCTGGCCCGGCGCCAGGCATTGCAACTCGGCCTTGGCGCCGCCGGCGGGCTGCTGGTGCCCGGCCTGTTCGCCGATCTCGCGCGCGCGGCCGAAGCCCCGCTTGGCACCTATCCCGCTGGGACGGACGGGGCGTCGGTGTTCGTGGGCGTCACCAGCCCGCTGACCGGCCCCTATTCGGCCGACGGCAAGGACCATGTGAAGGGCTACGAACTCGCCTTCGCCGAGATCAACGAAGGCGGCGCCAACGCCAAGGCCTGGGGTCTCAAGGGCAAGGGCGTGCTGGGCAAGCAGATCAAATACGGCGTGGCCGATTCCGAGCTGAAGCCCAATGTCGCGGTGCAGGCGCAGACGCAGTTCATCGAGCGCGACAAGGCGATCATGATCACCGGCTGCGTGTCCTCGGCCGAGGCGGTGGCGGTGGAGGAACTGGCGCAGCGCGAGCACGTGCTGAACATGGTGGGCGCTTCGGGTGCGAACGCCACCACGGGGCATGATTGCCAGCGCTTCGGGTTCCGTTCCCAGCCTTCCGCCTACATGGCGTGCAAGGCGCTGGCGCCGATCGTCGCGCAGCATTACGGGCGCGGCAAGAAAGTGGCGTATCTGGTGCCGGACTATAATTACGGCCATTCCGTGTTCCGTTCCTTCGCAGAATTCACCAAGCCGTACGGCTGGACCACGGCGGCGAAGGTGGTGATTCCGCTGGCCACGTCCGATTACAGCTCGGCGCTGCTGAATATCGCCAATTCCGGCGCCGACATCTTCGTCAACATCGAGTTCGCAGCCCAGGCGGTGAACTCCACCAAGCAGGGCGCGCAGTTCGGCATCTTCAAGAAGATGCAGATGATCGTGCCGAACATCTCCTCGTTCCAGGGGCAGGAGACCGGCGCGCAGCTGATGCAGGGCGTGTTCGGTACCATGGACTGGTACTGGAAGCTTGAGGACAAGTTCCCGCTGTCGAAGAACTTCGTCGATGCGTTCCGCGCGAAGTTCCACTACACCCCGGCCTGGGGCGCGCATGTCGGTTACATGCAGACCTATATCTGGGCGCTGGCGGTGGAACGTGCCGCCAGCTTCTATCCACCGGCCGTGATCAAGACGCTGGAAGCCTCCAAGGCAAAGCCGTTCAATTCCACGCTCGGCAATGTCTGGTATCGCGCCGAGGACCACCAGATGATCCGCCCGATCCCGGTCGTGGTGGCGAACGCACCCAAGGCGATGAAGAACAAGGACGACGTGTTCGACATCGTCGATCTGATTCCCGGTGAGCAGGCGATCAGCCCGCCCGCGTTCCTCGGCTGCAAGCTCGGGGCCTACACCTAAGGCCGATGCCCAGCACCGCGCTGCTGCTGTCGCAGGCGTTCAACGGCCTGGCGCTCGGAAGCCTGCTCGCGCTGGTCGCGAGCGGGCTGACGATCATCCTCGGCACGCTCGGGGTGCTGAATTTCGCGCATGGCGCCCTGTTCATGCTGGGCGCCTACGCGATGTACGTCGTGGTTGCGCATACCGGCTCGTACCTGCTCGGCGTGCTGGCCGGCGCGGCGTTCATGCTGGTGGTGGGCGTGGCGCTGGAGCGGGTGCTGGTCCGCCTGTTCTATAATCGCCCGCACGAGGACCAGATCCTGGTCACCTTCGGCGCCGGCATCGTGATCGTGGAAGCCGTCCGGGCGTATTTCGGCGGCAATACGCAGACGGTGCCGACGCCCGATTGGGGCCAGGGGATCGTGCAGCTCGGGTTCCTGTTCTATCCCACCTACCGGCTGGAACTGATCGGCATCGTCGCTGTCCTGCTGTTCGGGCTTTACCTGGTGCTGTACCGGACCTCGATCGGCCTGGTGGTGCGCGCGGGGATCGAGGATGCGGGGATGGTGGGCGTGCTGGGCATCAATGTCCGCCGCGCCTTCCTGGCGGTGTTCGCGCTGGGCGTGCTGGCCGCCGGCGTGGCGGGGATGCTGTATGCGCCGATCGTTTCGGTGCAGCCCGATATGGGCGGCAGCTTCCTGGTGGAAGCCTTCGTGGTGATCGTGATCGGCGGCCTGGGCTCCTATCCCGGCGCGGTGGTCGGCGGGCTGATCGCCGGGGAGATCGTTTCGCTCACCTCGGCGTTCGACACCGCCTATTCCGAGGTCATGCTGTACGCGGTGATGGCGCTGCTGCTGGTGCTACGCCCGCAAGGCCTGTTCGGCTCCGAGGGACGGGTCTGATGCGGCTGCGTCTGCTGCCCGAGGCCGCGCTGGTCGCGGTGCTGGCGCTCGCGCCGTTCCTGCTGATCCATGCCGGATTTTCCTACGATCTGCTGGAACGGATCCTGGACTGGGGCCTGATCGGCCTGGGCTTCGACCTGCTGTTCGGCGCCGCCGGGCTGCTGTCCTTCGGGCAGGCGGCGTTCTACGGCACCGGCGGGTTCGTCTCCGCCTGGCTGCTGGTCGGGCATCATATCGGCAATGTCTGGCTCGCGCTGGCGATCGGCACCCTGGCCGCCGGCGTGGTCGGGCTGGGCGTGGGCGCGCTGGCCGTGCGCCGCATCGGCATCTATTTTACTATGATAACGCTGGCGTTTTGCGAGATGGGGTTCTTCCTCGAGAACTCCCCGCTATCGGCCTATACCGGGGGCGAGAACGGGCTGCCCGGCGTGCCGGTGCCGCGGTTCGGCCCGTACCCGATCACCTCCGGTCTGCCGATGTACTGGTTGCTGGCGGCGATCTTCCTGGGCGGGTTCGTGCTGGCGCGGCGCATCCGGCTGTCGCCGTTCGGCGCGGTGCTGCGCGCGATCAAGGCCAACAGCGCGCGCGCCGGCATGACCGGACATTCCGTGCCCGGCTATAAACTGGCGGTGTTCGTGATCGCGGCGCTGTATGCCGGGCTGGCGGGCGGGCTGCTGGGCGTGATCCAGAGCTACATGCCGCCCGATGCGTTCGCGCTGGATACCTCGGGCCAACTGGTGGTGCAGACCGTCATCGGCGGCGTCGGCACCCTGATCGGGCCGATGGTGGGTGCCACCGTCTGGCTGTGGCTGCGCGACAATCTGCAGCAGGTCCCGCATGTGGGCGCGCTGTGGAAACTGGCGCTGGGGCTGATCTTCGTGGTGCTGGTGGTGGTGCTGAAACGCGGCATCGTGGGTGAGATCGGCCGGCGGTTTGCCCGCGTGCCCGCCGTCGCGCCGGTTCCGGATGACACCGAAGCCGCGGCGCTTCCGCTCGCGGCGCCCGACCTGCCGCTGCGCGCCAAGCTGCCCGCCGCGCGTGGTGACGTGCCGGCGCTGCGCGCGATCGGGGTCTCGAAATTCTACGGTGGCCTGCACGCGGTGGAGGATGTCTCCTTCGCCGTGCGCCCCGGCGCCATCCATGCGGTCATCGGCCCCAACGGGGCCGGGAAATCCACCCTGTTCAAGATGCTGAAGGACGAGATCCCGCCCAGCGCCGGGCAGGTGGAATTGTTCGGCCGGCGCATCACCGGGCTGGGTCCCACGCGCACCGCGCAGCTCGGGATCGGCAAATCGAACCAGCTCAACCAGCTGTTCCTCGACCTGACGGTGGCCGAGAACCTCCGCATCGCCGCCCTGGCCCGCGCGCGCGGCATGTTCCGCGCCGATCTGTGGCGCGCGTCGGACAGCCTGCAAATGGTCGAGCGCCAGGTGGCGGTGGCGATGGAGACCGTGGGCCTGACGCATCGCGCCGCCGCCCCGGCGCAGGTCCTGCCGTACGGCGAGAAACGCCGGCTGGAAATCGGCATCGCGCTGGCGACCGGCGCCGGCGTGCTTCTGCTCGACGAACCCCTGGCCGGCATGTCACCCGCCGAGCGCGTCGCCACCCGCGCGCTGGTGCGCGAGATCGCGCGCGGACGCACCGTGCTGATCGTGGAGCACGACATGGATGCGGTGTTCGAACTCGCGGAGCGGATCACCGTGCTCTATGACGGCCGCCTGCTCGCCGAGGGCACGCCCGACGCGATCCAGCGCAACCAGGCGGTGCAGGACGCCTATCTCGGGGGGCTGCATGAGCACGAGCCTGCTTGAGATCGAGGCGATCAACAGCTTCTACGGCGACAGCCATATCCTGTTCGA
>DAHWDR010000392.1:0-6278 GCA_027330745.1 Acetobacteraceae bacterium
TGCGCCGATCTGCGTCTGGCCGCCACGGATGCGCGGTTCGGAATGCCGGAGACGAAAATCGGCATCCCGTCGGTGGTGGAGGCGGCGCTGCTGCCCAGCCTGATCGGCTGGGGCCGCACGCGGCGCCTGCTGCTGACCGGGGAGATCATCGACGCCGCCCAGGCCGAAGCCTGGGGCCTGGTCGAGGCGACCGCGGCCCCGGACCAACTGGATACGGCGCTGGAGGCTCTGGTCGCGTCCTTGCTCGCGGCCGGACCGAACGCGCTGCGGATCCAGAAGCGCCTGATCCGGGACTGGGAATCGCTGGCGCCCGAGCAGGCGGTGCAACGCGGCATCGATGCGTTCGTGGAATCGTGGGAATCGCCGGAGCCGGCGCGCATGATGGCGGCGTTTTTGGACGCGCGCCGCCGGCACAAGACCGGGGCCGCATGATCCGCGCCGGCCGCTAGCGCCCAGCCAGGGTCAGATACAACGCCAGCAGCGCCGCCGCCGGCGGCTGGTCCGTGCGGTGGCGCAGGAATGTGAAGCCGAAGCGCCGCCCCAGCGCCGTCAGCGCCGCCCGCCGCTCCGCCAGGCGCGCGGCGTAGCGGTCACGCAACGCCTCGACCCGCGGGGCCAGGATCGGGGTTTCGCCTTCCAGCCCCTCGAACCGGAGCCGGCCGGAATACGGCAGCGTCTCCTCCGCCGGATCGAGGATTTGTACCATTGCCCCGCCCATGGCGCGCCCCGCGGCGGCCGCCAGCAGCGCTTCCACCGGCGGCACGGGGCCCAGGAAATCGCCGATCAGCACCAGCCGGGCGCGGCGCGGCAGGGCCGCCGCCTCGGGCCAGGCGGCGGCACCGAGCAATCCGGACGCCAGCCGCCCCAGCGCCGCGCGCCCCGAAGCCGGACGCGGGTCCGCGGTACCGGGCAGCGCCACGCGCTCCTCGGCCCGCAGCAGCGTCGCGGCCAGGGCCAGCGCCAGCAGCACGCCACGTTCGCGTTTCTCGGGCAAGCCAGGGTCGGACCGCCAGGCCATGCTGGGGGAGGCATCCACCCACAGCGCGATCGTCGCCGCCGCCTCCCATTCGGTCTGGCGCACGAACCAGCCGCGTGGGGCCGGGGCGCCGGCACGCGCGGCCTGGCGCCAGGCGATGCGCGCCGGCGGGTCGCCCGGGGCATAGGGTCGGTATTGCCAGAAACTATCGCCGGGGCCGCCACGCCGGCGACCATGGGCACCGGCGGCGAGGGTCGCGGCGATGCGCTCGGCCGCCACCAGCAGCGGCGGCAGGCGCGCGGCCAGGGCGGCGGCGGACAACGCGACGCCGGCACCCGATTGCGGGAGCGGCGGCGCCCGTTCCATTACCCCACCGCGCGCGGATCGGCCCCGGCGGCGGTGGTGCTGCCGGCACCCAGCGCGCGCTGCATGTACACCACGTCCAGCCAGCGCCCGAATTTCAGCCCCACCGCCCGCAGCACCCCGACGCGCTGGAATCCCAGCGAGGCGTGCAGCCCGACCGACCCGACATTCTCGGAATCGCCGATCACCGCCATCATCTGGCGGAATCCATCGGCCTCGGCGCGCGCCACCAGTTCGGCGACCAGCGCCTTGCCCACGCCCTGCCCGCGCTGGTCCTGGCGCACATACACGCTGTCCTCCAGCGTGAACCGATACGCGCTGCGGTCGCGGAACTGGGTCGCATAGGCGTAGCCCAGCACCCCGGTCGCATCGGTTGAAACCAGCCACGGCCAGCCATGCGCCGCCACCTTGGCGAAGCGGGCCGCGATCTCCTCGACTGAGGGCGGGTCTTCTTCGAAGCTCCCGGTCCCGGTCAGCACGTGATGGGCATAGATCGCCTGGATTTCCGGAATATCGGCGGTCGTGGCCGAACGGATCGTCATCGCTTCCCCCTCAAACCGATAGACCCAGCACCGCCGCGGCATCGCAGGCCAGCGCGAGCAGCGCCCGGTCCCGCCCCGCCGCCGCGACCAAAGACAGGCCGACCGGCGCGCCCCGCACCCGTCCGGCCGGCAACGTGACCTCGGGCAGGCCGCACAGCCCGGCGATCGCGGTCACGCCCATGGTGGATTGCCGCACCGCGTCCTGCTCCGCCAAGGAGGCGCTCAGCTGCGGCGCGGCGCAGGGGCTGGTCGGATAGACCAGGACCGCACCGCCGGCCAGAAGTGGGCGGACCCGGGCCTGCATGGCGCGGCGGAATGCGCGCCCGCGCGCTGCGTCCGACGGGTCCACAGCGCGGGCGGCGGCGAACCGCTCGCCCACACCTGGGCCAAAGCGCGGCTGTTCCGTCTGCACCCAGGCGCCCAGCGTGGCCCAGACCTCCTCGGCTTGCAGCATCCGCATATGGTCGAACAGGCTGTCGATTCCCTCAGGCGCCAGGCGCAGCCCTATGGCGCGGCCGAGCAACTGCTCCAGTTTATCGAGCGCCGGGCGCAACGCCTCGGCCACTTCCGGCTGGGCGTTGACCCAGGCATCTTCCACCCGCAGCAGCGGGCCGCCCAGATCGCCTGGCCCTCCCGGCAGCAGTACTTCGCCCACCCCGGCCAGCAAGGACGCCGCGCGCGCGAACCATCCCGCCGTGTCCAGGCTGGGCGCAAGCGCCCGCACGCCGGCCAGCGACAGCGCGCCGTGGCTGGGGCGAATGCCGAACACGCCGCAATAGCTGGCTGGAATTCGCACCGACCCACCCGTATCCGTACCCAACGCGAAATCCACCAACCCGCCCGCTACTGCGGCCGCCGACCCGCAGGAGGAACCGCCTGGGAAGCGGTCCGGCGCAGCGGGATTGCGCGGCGTGCCATGCCAGATATTTTCTCCGGTCAGTCCGAAGGCCAGTTCCTGGGTCTTGGTCTTCCCCGCCAGCGCCGCGCCGGCCTGCAGCAGTGCGGTCACCACCGGGGCGGTGGCGACCGCGGCCGGATGGGTGCGCGCCCAGTCGGGATGGCCATAGCTGGTCACGTGCCCGGCCAGGTCGAACACGTCCTTGGCCGCGAAGCTGCGCCCGGACAGCCGTCCGGACCCCAGCGGCGCGCGCGCAGCCGCTGGCCCAGGGACAAAGGCGCCGATCGGGTCGTCGGTGGTCGCGTTCATGGGTCGAGTCCGCTTTGGCGCCGCAGTCTGCGCGGTTTTTGCTTTGGGTCCAGCCCCATCCGTGCGAAGATACTTTTCGGGACCAAGATCCTCAAAAGGGGCGGAGGCAGGAAGCCGACGCGGATTTGTAACCGGGACGCGCACATCTCGGCGGCCCCATCGGATCGGGCTTGCCAAGATCGGGCTTGCGTCTGAACCGCGCGCACCGGCATAGCTGGCCTTAGCTATGCGCTTTTGGTGTGCGCGTCCGGATCACGCCTTGCCGGTTGCGGCCGCCGGCGTCCGCTAGGCCGTGAAGGAACCGACGTGGATATCAACGACTCCCTCGCCTCCCAGCCCACCGGCCGCTTTGGCGCCGTCACCGAGCCCGCGCTTCACGCCGGCCCGCGCGAACGCGCCGCCGCCGATGAGGCACTCGACCCGCGCATCCGCGCGGTCATCATGGCCGGGCGCTTCTACGGACTGGAAATCGACCCGGCCGAGTTCCGCAACGTGGAAGGCGTGCCGAACCCGACCGCCGCCTCGCTGTGCGCCTGGGCGCAGGGCGCGGGCATGTGGTCGCGCGCCGTACGCCTTAATTTCCGCCACCTGATGCGGCTGCGCGATTCCGGCCCCGCGGTTCTGCTGTTCTCCGATGGCGGCGCCGGCCTGCTGACCGGGGTGAACCCGGACCAGAAAGTGGTGTTCCTCCGCGACCCCATGGCGCCCGAGGGCGAGGCCGCCGTCCCGGTAGACGAATTGCGCCTGTCCGCGCTGTGGTCCGGTGAAACCGTCCTGCTCCGCGGCACCCGCGGCCAGGCCGAGACCGAGGCACCGTTCTCGATCGGCTGGCTTGCCGGCTTGGTGTTGAAGGAACGCAAGATCCTGCGCGATATCGGCATCGCCTCCCTGACGCTCAGCTTCCTGACCATCTTCCCACCGTTCCTGGTCATGACCGTCACGGACAAGGTTCTGACCTATCACAGTTATTCCACGCTCACCCTCATGAGCGTGCTGGTCGCGATCTTCATCGGGTATGAAACCGTCCTGGGCCATGCGCGACGTCTGATTGTGGTCACGATGGGCGTGCGGATCGACTCCAAGCTCAATCTGCACATCTTCTCGCGCCTGGTGCGGCTCTCGCTCGATTATTTCGAGCGCCATCCGGCCGGCGAAACCATGTACCGGGTCAGCCAGATCCACCGCGTGCGCGAGTTCCTGACCGGCAAGCTGCTGACCACTTTCCTCGACCTGCTCACGCTGATGGTGCTGCTGCCATTCCTGTTTTTCCTCAGCCCCACGCTGGCCTGGATCGTGGTGGCGTGCTCCTGCATCATCACGCTGATCATCCTGGCGTTCCTGAAGCCGCTGCGCGTGCGGTTGCGCAAGGTGATCGAGGCCGAGACCGCCAAGCAATCGGCCCTGGGCGAGACCGTGTTCGGCATCAAGACCGTCAAGGCCCTGGCGCTGGAACCGCAGCGCAAATCCCTGTGGGATGAGCGTGTGGCCGAATCCGGCAAGCGTCGCATCGCTTTCGGCCAGTTGTCGAACTGGCCGCAGACCCTGTCCACGCCGGTCGAGCGCTTCATGTGGATCGGCACCATCATGATCGGCGTCTATATCGCGCTCAACAGCAGCAACGGCTACATGGTCGGCAGCCTGTTCGCGTTCATGATGCTGTCACAACGCGTCGCCCAGCCGCTGATCGGTCTTGCCCGCCTGATCGAGGATTTCGAGGAAGTGGGAGGCGCCATCGCGGAAGCCGCGATCGTGCTCAACCGACCGCTGGAAGCAGACGCGACCTCCGGCGGCCTACGCCCGAAATTCGCCGGCGCAATCAGCTTCGAGGACGTGACCTTCACCTATCCCGGCACGAAAACCCCCGCGCTCGACAAGGTTACTTTTTCAGTGCCCGCCGGCACCATGCTGGGCGTGGTCGGCCGCTCCGGCTCGGGCAAGTCGACGCTGACCCGGCTGCTGCAGGCGATCAACCGCGACTACTCGGGGTTCCTTAAAATCGATGGGGCCGATCTGCGCGAGATCAATCTGCGCCATCTACGCCAGAGTTTCGGCACCGTATTGCAGGAGAACTTTCTGTTCCGCGGTTCAATCCGCGACAACATCCTGGCCGGCCGCCCGGGCCTCACCCTGGAGGACGCGGTGCGCGCGGCGCGCCTGGCCGGGGCCGAGGAATTCATCGAACGCATGCCCAACGGCTACGAGACCTACATCGAGGAAGGCTCGCCCAACCTCTCCGGCGGACAGCGTCAGCGGCTCGCGATCGCACGCGCCCTGATCACCGATCCGCGGATCCTGATCCTTGACGAGGCCACCTCCGCGCTCGATCCGGAATCCGAAGCCTTGGTCAACGCCAACCTGCTGCGCATCGCCCGCGGGCGCACGATGGTGATCGTGTCGCACCGGCTGTCCTCGCTGACCGAATGCGACCAGATCCTGGTGCTGGAGAAGGGCAAGGTCTCCGATATCGCCCCGCACGAGACATTGCTGGAACGCTGCACCGTGTACCGCCAGCTCTGGGCGCAGCAGAACCGGCATCTGGAACCGAAGCGTGGCGGCGCCAAGGCGGCGCTGTCCGCGGCGCTGGTGCCCGGCAATGACTGACCAGTTGCCCGCGCTCCGGTCCGATCCGGCGCTGCCCACCATCCTGGAGTTCCAGTCGCCGTCCGTCGCGGTGGTGAACGCGCCAATCCCGCGCGGGGCGCGCAACACGATCTGGATCGTCGCCAGCCTGTTCGCCGCCGTCGCGTTGGCCGCCGGCACCATCCGCGTCGATCAGGTGGTGACTGCCAACGGCGAGGTCGTCTCCCGCGCCGCGGACCTGCTGGTCCAGCCGCTGGAAACCGCCATCGTTCGGTCGATCGAGGTCCATGTCGGTGAGCGTGTCCATGCCGGCCAGATCCTGGCCCGACTCGACCCCACCTTCGCCACTGCCGACGTGAGCGCGCTCGCCGCCCAGGTGGCCACGCTCCAGGCCGAGGTCACGCGCGAGCAAGCGGAAGCCTCGGGCAAGCCGTTCGTCTATTCCGGCAATAACCCCGATCTCGCGCTGCAAGCCGCGATCTACGCGCAGCGGCATTCGCAATATCTTTACAAGCTCCAGAACTACAAGGAAAAAATCGACAGCTTGCTCGCCTCGATCCAGCGCGCCAACGCCGACGCCGTGGGCTACCGGGACCGGCTGCGCGTCGCC
>DAHWDR010000398.1:0-4795 GCA_027330745.1 Acetobacteraceae bacterium
GTACGACTGGAACAGCTACCGGAAGCAGGTGTACCCGTCGAACAAGCTGGCCGATAACGGCTCGGTCGCGGCGCAGTACGACCCGACGGTGGCGACGCCGCAGCGGCTGGCGGCGTCCTGGGCGGCGCGCTACCGGCTGTACATGGAGCTCGGATGGGTCGAAAACGCGGCGCTGGCGACGCAGGCGGTGTTCGTGCGCAACGCCACCGACCCGAACCGGGTCGATTGTTCGCTGCCCGTGCAGATCATCGGCAACCTGATGGTCACCGCGGCGGTGCTGTCCTTCCAGCTGATCGGGTGATTTCATGGCCGCGCAGACCCTTGGCATCTTCGAGCTCTATTGGGGCGGGAAAGCGATCCCGATCGAGTCGGGCGGCAAGGTCACGGTGGGGGGTGTCCGGAACAAGCCCGTCATCGTTGGGCGCCAAGTCCGCCGCGCGCAGGAGATGGTGCAATCAGAGGTGAGCGTCACCTCCGTGGTGCAGGCCGGCCAGGACGTGCTGGGGCTGCTGGGCACCGCCGAGGCCGAAATGCAGGTGATCTGCGACACCGGCCAGACGTTCGTCTGGACCACCGCGTTCCTGGAAGGCGCGCCGGGCTTCACCGGCGGCGAAGGCGGCAAGCTGGAGATCAAGCTGGTCGCCGGCGAGCCGCAGCAGCTTCAGGGCACGCCGTCGTGACGCTGCATCTGGACCTGAGCGGCGGGGCGGCTGCGCCGGAGTTGGAGGCCGAGGCGCCGCTGCTGGACCTGCCGCGCGGCGCGGAAGCGGTGGGCGGCCAGGTGGTGCTGCGGCTGGATTACCCGGTGGAGCTGCGCTTCCGCGGCGCCCCGAGCGGGGAGACGCTGAGCGCGCTGACGATGATGCGGCTGACCGGCGCGGATGTGCGCCGGGTGACCGATGCGCCGGCGGCGCGCGGCGCGGCGGTGGCGCTGGCGGCTTCCCTGCGCTGGACGCCGGCGCGGACGGCGCTGGTGCTTGGGCTGATGGACGCGTCGGACGCGGCGGCGGCGCACGCGGTGGTGGCGGCGCTGCTGGACGTGGGGGACGGCCTGCCGGAGCGCGCGCGGGAGGAGGACGGCCGCGTGGTGCTGCCGCTGCTGTTCCTGGTGGGGGAGCGGACCGAGATCGTGTTCCGCCGGCTGACGGGGGCGGACTTGCAGGCGATCGCCGGCGGGAAGGACGTGCTGACGCAGGCGCTGGCGCGCGCGGCGGCGCTGTCGCCGGCGGAAGCGCGGGAGTTGTTCGACACGCTGGACGGCGCGGACGCGATGGGCGTGAGCCGGGTCGTGGGTTTTTTGTCCGGGAGTGGCCGGATGACTGGCCGCTGATCCTGGGGGCGCTGGCGGCGCATTACCACTGGCCGCGCGCGGACCTTGAAGGGCTGACAGCCGCGCAGGCGGCGTTCTGGATGCACGCGGCGGCCGAGTTCAACAAGCGCGCGCGGGCGGACGCGGAGAGCACATGACCGACCTGCGCGCCCAGTTCATCCTGACCTTCGAGGACAAGGTGACCGCCGGGCTGCGGAAGCTGCAGGAGCAGCTGCGCGGGCTGCGGAATGCGGGGGGCGCCCTGGGCGGCGGCGCGCTGAAACAGGCAACGGAGCACGCGACGCGGTTCGGCCGCGCGCTGCACACGATCGGTGCGGCGGCACGGGCCGCAGCCGGGCATCTGGGGGGAATGCTGAGAGGGGCGGAACGCCTGGGCAAGCGGGTGGGCGCGATCGGGGCGCTGGTGGGCTTCGGCGCGCTGAAGGAGACCACCCAGACCTATGCAGACTACGACGCGGTTCTGCGGCAGATCCTGATCGCGGAGGGCCGGGACAGGCCGGGGCGCGACGCGCCGATGCTCGCGCGGCTCGGCGCGCGGTTCAACCGCCTGGCGCTGGCGAGCGGCAAATCGAGCGGCAGCATCGCGGAGGCCTATGAGTGGATGGTCAAGACCCATCCGGGCGCGAACGAGAAGATGGTGCGCGCCATCGTCAACTCCATGATCCCCGCGCTGGTGAAAGGCGCGACCGCCTACGACCTGCACATGTCGCAGGTGTCGAACATCCCGTTCGCGCTGTATAACGGGCTGCACCTGCGCGGGTCGCAGATGGAGGAAGGCCTGGCGATCCTGCACCGCGCGACGATGCAGGCGCATTTCACGATGTCGGCGTTCGACCAGGAGTTGCCGGGGCTGGCGGCCCAGTTCGGGAACTTCAAGTTCGGCGGCCTGCATGGCCTGCGCTCGCTGGCCGCGATGCTGGAAACCATCGTCAAGGTTGTGCCGGCGCGGTCGCCCCAGGAGGCGGGGAGCGACCTGGTCGACCTGCTGAGATATGTCACGGGCCCGGCGGGCCAGGCGCGACTGGGGCTGACCAGCCGCGGCTTCGGCGGCAAGAGCCCACAGTTGGCGATGTACCGGAACACAATCGCCATGCTGCGCCGCGCCGGTGTCACCCATGGTCTGAACGCCCCGGTTTTTCTGGCGAGCGCGGCGAAGGAGGGGTACGACCCGGTGACCGCGACCGCGATGTGGTTGCATTCTGTGCTGTCGCAGGTCCCGAAGACGATGAACCCGAAGGCCCGCGCGGTGCTTCAGGGCGAGGTGGTGAACGCGTTGATCAGCAACCAGCAGGCAGCGACCGCCATGCTGGCGCTGCTGCAGAACTGGAAGGAGCACGCGCGCATCCTGGCGACCTTGCAGAAGGTCGGCCCAGCGCAGTTCAACCGCGATTTCATCGCGATGCAGCGCGCGCCGATCACGCAGATGCGGATCATGGCAGAGGGGTTCCGCCAGGTCGGCTATGTGCTGGGCCACGGGTTCATGCCGGTGCTGCGCGCGGTGAATTATGGGCTGCTGGACCTGGTGCATTTCCTGACCTGGGCGAACACGCGGTTCCCGGCCACAACGAGATGGGTGCTCGGCCTCGCCGGCGCCGGCATCGCGCTGGTCGCCGCGCTGGGCGCGCTCGGCTTCATCGCGCCCGCCGTCGCGGGCGGCTTCGTGCTGCTGCTGGATGTGCTGGCCGCGCTGGCCGGGGCGGCGGCAGCGGTCGCGGGGCCGTTCGCCGGGGTGGCGATCGTGATCGGCGCGGCGGCGTACGACATCTATGCCCACTGGGCGCGGTTCGGCCCGATGTTCGCGCAGGGCCTCCGTGGCCTGGAGGAGATCGCGCGCGGCCTCGCTGGCGTGCTCACGGGAATCGCGAACTTCAACTGGCACTCCTTCAAGGTCGGGATCGCGGATATCGGCCACGGCTTCGCGACCGCCTGGGTGAGCGAGCTGCATATCGTGCTCGGGCTGCTCGGCGACCTGCTGCACTTCCTGGGGCTTGGCACCAAAGCGGTTCAGCACCTCACGAATATCGCGGAACATCCCCTGGCCGCGGTCGAGCACGCGCTGTCGCCCGCGAAGGGGCACGCGCCGGCCTCCGTTCGGTGGTCCACCGGCGGCATGGCCGCCGACCCTTCGGGGATGGGGGCGCTCATGCCGGTGGTCACCGTGAAGGTCGGCGTCGATCCGCATCACGGGAAGATCGCGATCACGCACGCCTCCGCGCCCAGCATCGTCCGCGTGCAGCCGCTGGACATGGGCGACATGTTGGCCTTCTCGCCATGAGGGGCGCCTGTGGTTGACATCGTCGGCCTCTATCAGGGGCTGCTGCTGGACGCCGCCTTCGCCGGCATCCCGTTCGCCATGCTGGACAGCCGGCAGGAGCCGGGGCGGCGGGTGATCCGGTTCCTGTTCCCGGGCGCGGATGTGCCCGCGTTCCAGGACCTGGGCCAGCTGGACGAGTCGATCGACATCACCGGCCTGATCGTGGCCGACGACTACGTGGAACAGGCACAGCTGCTGCGCGCGGCGATGCTGGCGCCAGGGCCGGCCACGCTGCTGCACCCGTGGCTGGGCGAGATCCGCGTCATGCAGACGCCGGGCAAGCCCCCCAGCTTCGCGTTCCGCCAAGACGAGCTGCGGGTGGCGCGCTTCCAGGCCAGCTTCGTGCGCTTCGCGCCGCCGCCGAAACCCACGCTGGACACGCTGGGGAAGCTGCTGCTGGCGCTGGACAACCTGCAAGCGGAAGCGGACGCGCTGCTGGCCAGCATCCTGGCGCCGGTCGCGCTGACCATCGCCGCCGTCAACGCGGTGGAGAGCTTCGCAGCCACCATGATCGGCACCTGGACGCAGGCGCTGGGCGCGCTGGTGGGCGCGCCGGCGGAACTGGCCAGCGCCGTGACCGGCCTGGGCGGCGTGGTGGGGCTGGGGCTGGATCTGAGCTACGGCGCCACCGTCGGCGCCATCCTGGGCGCGCCGTCCGCGGCCGTGGCTGCCGCCGCGGCGCCCGCGCTGCCGGCCGCCGTGGCGCCGGGAGGGCCGAGCACCGCCCCGGTGCCGATTGACCCGCGCGCGGCAACCTCCGCGATCCTGACCGCCGTCGCCGGCGCCGCGCCGGCGCCCAGCGCCAGTTCCACCGCGGTCGCGATCGCGCTGGCCGCGCAGGCGCTGGCGGTGGCGGACGCGGTGTCCACCGCGGCGCAGATCCCGTTCGACAGCCAACAGGAGGCGATGCAGTGGGCCCAGCAGCTCGCGGCCACATTGAGCGCGGTGACGGCCCTGGCCGCGCAGTCGGCGGCGGTGCATCCGCGCGGCGCCGGCGCCGTGTGGCGCGCGCTGGTGGCGGCGCAGGCGGCGCTTTCGGCCGACTTGAACAGCCTGATCGGGCGGCTGCCGTCCGTCACGCAGTTCGTGCTGCCGCACGCCGCCAGCGCGTGGCAGATCGCCTGGACGCTGGCCGGCGATACGCCCGACCA
>DAHWDR010000409.1:0-16934 GCA_027330745.1 Acetobacteraceae bacterium
GCCGGCGCGCCGTTCACGCTGCGGGCCACCGCGACCGCCGCGGCCAGCACCTACGCCGCCATCGTCCGCCTGGTCACCGCGGCCGAGGCGGAGCGTCCGCCGATGGTTCGCCTGGCCGATCGCTGGGCGACGGCGTTCCTGGCGATCACGCTCGTGCTTGCCGGCGCCGCCTGGGCCGCCTCGGGCGAGGCGATGCGCGCGCTCGCGGTGCTGGTGGTGGCCACGCCCTGCCCGTTGATCCTGGCTGCGCCGGTGGCGCTGATCGCCGGCATCTCCCGCGCGGCGCGGCGCGGCATCGTGGTCAAGGGCGGCGGCGCGCTGGAACGGCTGGCGCGCGCCCGGGTCGGGCTGTTCGACAAGACCGGCACCCTGACCAGCGGCACCCCGCGGCTGGCGGGGGTGGAGGCGCTGCCCGGCCAGGACCCGGACCGGCTGCTGCGCCTCGCCGCGGCGCTGGAGCAGGCCTCCGGCCATGTCGTGGCGCAGGCGATCGTGGCGGCGGCGCGGGCGTTCGACCTGGGGCTGCCGACGCCGCAGGCGGTGCAGGACCATCCCGGCATCGGCCTCGCCGGCGTGGTGGAGGGAGTGCGGGTCGCGGTCGGCGGCGCGGCGCTGCTCGCCACCCAGGGCCTCGCCCCGCCCGCGCCGGACGATCCGGACGGCGGCAGCGCCGCGCGCCTGGCTGCCGCCGCTCCGGCCGCTGCCTGGGTGGCGCTCGACGGGCGGCTGGCCGGGGTGCTGCTGCTGGCCGACCCGACGCGGGCGGAGGCGCCGCGCGCGCTCGCCGCCCTGCGCGCCGCCGGCCTCACCCGGCTGGTGATGCTGAGCGGGGACCGGGCGGACGCCGCGGCGCGGGTCGGCGCCGCGCTCGGGCTGGACGCGGTGTTCGCCGGGCTCACCCCCGCCGCCAAAATCGCGACCGTGCAGGCCGAACGCGCGCATGGGCCGACGCTGATGGTGGGCGACGGGATCAACGACGCGCCGGCGCTGGCCGCGGCCGATGTGGGCGTGGCGATGGGCGCGCGCGGTGCCGCGGCGGCGGCGGAGGCGGCCGATGTGGTGCTGACCGTCGATCGGCTCGACCGGGTGGCGGAGGCGGTGCTGATCGCGCGCCGGGCGCGGCGGATCGCGCTGCAATCGATCCTGGCCGGCATGGGGTTGTCGGCGCTGGCGATGGCCGCCGCCGCCGCCGGCGCGCTGCCCCCGGTCGCCGGCGCGCTGCTGCAGGAGGCGATCGACATCGCGGTGATCCTGAACGCGCTGCGCGTGCTGCGCGGCGGCGCCGCGACGCCGCTGGCCGACCGCGCCGCCGTCGCCCGGCTTGGCACCGAACACGAGGCGCTGCGCGCGCTGCTTGAACGCATGCGCCGCACCGCCGCCCGGCTCGATCGCGATCCGGCCGCTGCCGCCGCCGCGCTGGCGCCAATCGCGGCGGCGTTCGCCGCGCTGCTGCTGCCGCACCAGCGGGCAGAGGAGATGGCGCTCTATCCCCGGCTCGCGCGCGCGCTCGGCGGGCGCGACCCGCTTGGCACCATGACCCGCATGCACGCCGAGATTGCGCGCGGGGCCGAGCAGTTCCGCGCCCTGGTCGCGGGCATGACGGCCACCGGCGGCTCGGCGGCGGAAACGCGGCAGGCGGTGGCGCTGCTGCATCGGCTGGATGCGCTGCTCGATCTGCATCTCACGGCCGAGGAGGCGCTGCTGGAAACGGCCGAGGAACCCGCGCTTGCCGCCGGCCGCGGGCGCCTGTAACTGACGCCGTCGGCGGCATCGTGCCGCGTTGCAGCAGGAGCATGGACAGATGGGCTACAGGGTCGCGGTCGTCGGCGCCACCGGGGCAGTCGGGCGCGAAATGCTGAAAACCCTGGCGGAGCGGCAATTTCCCGCTGATGCCGTTGCTGCCCTCGCGTCCGGCCGTTCGACCGGGTCAGAGGTGTCGTTCGGCGAGAAACAGGTGCTCAAGGTGCAGAACCTCGAGACCTTCGATTTCGCCGGCTGGGACATCGGCCTGTTCAGCCCGGGTGCCGCGGTCTCGGCGATCCACGCCCCGCGCGCGGCGGCGGCGGGCTGCGTGGTGATCGACAACACCAGCCATTTCCGCATGGAACACGACATCCCCCTGGTGGTGCCGGAGGTGAACCCGCAGGCGCTGGCCCGGTTCGCCCGCCGCAATATCATCGCCAACCCGAACTGCTCCACGATCCAGATGGTGGTGGCGCTGAAGCCGCTGCATGACCGGTTCAAGATCAGGCGTGTGGTGGTGTCCACTTATCAGTCCGTCTCGGGCGCCGGGAAGGAAGGGATGGATGAACTTTACACCCACACCAAGGCGGTATTCGTGAACGATCCGTCCGCGCCGCAACAGTTCACCAAGGAAATCGCCTTCAACTGCATTCCGCATATCGACAAGTTCATGGATGACGGCGCCACCAAGGAAGAATGGAAGATGGTGGTGGAGACGAAGAAGATCCTGGACCCCGATATCGCGGTGTTCGCCACCTGCGTGCGCGTGCCGGTGTTCATCGGCCATGGCGAGGCGGTCACGATCGAATGCGAGCATCCGATCACGGCGCATGAGGCCCGCGCCGCGCTGCGCGCCGCGCCTGGCGTGACGGTGGTCGATACGCGTGAGGACGGCGGCTACATCACCCCGCTGGAATGCGCCGGGGAAGACGCGGTGTTCGTCAGCCGCATCCGCAAGGACCCGACTGTGCCGCACGGACTTTCTTTCTGGTGCGTGTCGGACAATCTTCGCAAGGGCGCGGCGCTGAACGCCGTACAGATCGCCGAAACGCTGGTGGCGCAGGGCGCCCTGGCCAAACGCGCCGCCTGAGTTCGTGGCGGACGCGCGGGTCAATTCCGACCTGGACACCGCGCTGAGCGAGGCGCGGGCGGAGTATGTGGCCCGAAACCCGCGCTCCGCCGCCCGCTATCGGGATGCGACCGCCTCGATGCCCGGCGGCAACACCCGGACCGTACTGCATTACGATCCGTTCCCGCTGGCGATGGTACGCGGGGCGGGCTGCCGTCTGTGGGACCTGGACGGCGTCGAATACATCGACCTTCTGGGCGAGTTCACGGCTGGCCTCTATGGCCATTCCCATCCCGTGATCCGCGCCGCGATCGACCATGCGCTGGACGGCGGGATCGGCTTTGGTGCGTCCAACGCGCTGGAGGGCCGCTTCGCCGCAGTGGTCTGCGAACGGTTCGGATTGGAACGCGTGCGCTTCACCAATTCCGGCACCGAGGCCAATCTGATGGCCCTGTCGCTGGCCTGCGCCGTCTCCGGCCGGCGCGGCGTCATGGTGTTTGGCGGCGGCTATCACGGCGGCGTGTTCACGTTCGCCGGGGGCGGCAGTCCCATCAACGCGCCGTTCGATTTTGTGGTGGCGCCGTACAACGACGTCGCCGGCACCCAGGCGCTGCTGGACCGCCATGGCGGCAGCCTCGCGGCGGTAATCCTGGAACCGATGCAGGGCAGCGGCGGCTGCCTACCGGCCGATCCGGCGTTCCTCCGCGCCGTGGCGGACGGGGCACGCGCGGTCAAGGCGCTGCTGGTCCTGGACGAGGTGATGACGTCGCGGCTTGCGCCCGGCGGCCTGGGGGCGGCGCGCGGCGTGACGCCGGATCTGATGACTTTGGGGAAATATATCGGCGGAGGGATGTCCTTCGGTGCCTTCGGCGGGCGGGCCGATCTGATGGACCGATTCGACCCGCGCCGGCCGGATGCGTTGCCGCATGCCGGGACATTCAACAACAACGTGTTGACCATGTCGGCCGGGCTGGTGGGGCTGACCGAGGTGTTCACCCCGGATGCCGCCGCGGCGCTGAATGCGCGCGGTGAGGCGCTGCGGGCCCGGCTGAACGTGCTGTGCCTGGCGGCCAATGCACCGCTGACGTTCACCGGGATCGGCTCGATGCTGGCGGTGCACACCCAGCGCGGACCGGTCGCCTCGCCAGCGGATGCGGGGCGCGATCATGCCGGGCTGAAGGAGTTGCTGTTCTTCGATCTGCTGGCAGCCGGGTTCTGGATGGCGCGGCGTGGAATGATGGCGCTTAGCCTGCCCGTGGGGGACGCGGAATGCGATCGCCTGGCGGCGGCGGTGGAGGAATTCCTGGCAGTTCGCGCCCCGTTATTCGCGCGCGTCGCTGCGGGTTGACACGTCGCGGCGGGGTCGGTCCCTTGCCCCGAAACAGCGAGGAGGCGGGTGCCATGAAGATCGTCGATGCCCAGGTGCATATCTGGGGCGCCAACACGCCGGAACGTCCCTGGCCGTCCTGGGGCGTCCCGCACCAGCCCGAACCGTTCACCGAGGCCAAGCTTCTCGCCGCGATGGATCAGGCCGGCGTCGACCGCGCGGTGATCGTGCCGCCATCCTGGGAGGGGGACCGCAACGACCTCGCGCTGGCGGCTGCGCGTGCGCATCCCAACCGTTGCGCCGTGATGGGCCGGCTGACTGTCGATCCCGCCAACGCGGCGCGGCTCCCCGACTGGCGGGCGCAGCCGGGGATGCTGGGACTGCGCTTCGTCTATCGCCCCGAGATGACCTGGCTCTATGACGACAGCGCCGACTGGCTGTGGCAGGGCTGCGAGCGCTACCGGCTGCCGGTGATGATCTTCGCGCCCGGCCATCTGCCCGCGCTGGATCGGCTGGCGGAGCGACATCCCGATCTGCGTCTGGTCCTCGATCACATGGAACTGCGGCGCGAGAAGGACGCCGCTGCCTTTGTCGATCTGCCCGATCTGCTGCGCATCGCGCGGCATCGGAACGTAGCCGTGAAATTATCGGCCTTGCCGTGCTACACTGACGATCCGTATCCGTTTCGGGCGATCCATGGCTATGTACGGCAGATGTTCGATGCGTTCGGGCCGCGACGCAGCTTCTGGGGCACGGATCTCACGCGCCTGCCGTGCAGCTATCGCCAGGCGATTACGTTCTTTACCGAGGAGTTGTCGTTCCTTTCCGCCGCGGACCTGGAATGGGTGATGGGCCGGGGTGTGAGCGAGTTTCTCGATTGGGAGTTGCCGGCATGAGCGTGGTTCCGGTCGGGTGGCCGGAATCGCGTCCGTTGGCGGTGTCGGTCAGTGTGATGCTGGAGGGGTGGGCAGCCGACCAGGCCCCCGGCATGGGGCCGATGGGCAATGTGCTGCGCCCCGGCGTGCTGGACCTGCAAGGCCGGTCCTGGGCCGACTACGGCGCCAAAGTGGGGGCGTGGCGGATTCTGGATATTCTGGCAAAGGCTGATCTGCGCGGCGTGTTCTATACCTCCGGCGTGGTGGCCGAGCAGTATCCGGCGCTGGTGCGCGCGATCGTCGAGGCCGGGCATGTGGTGGCCGCGCATGGCATGAGCCAGGGCACGCTGCCGCCCTATCTGACCGAGCTTGAAGAACGCGCGGATATCGCCGCTTGTCGGCGGGTTCTGACAGCGGCGGGTGGGGCTGCGCCCGGCGGTTGGCTCAGTCCGCGCTGCACGCCGAGCGCGGCCACATCGCGGTTGCTCGCGGAGGCCGGATTCCGCTGGCACGCCGACAGTTTCGACAATGATCTTCCGGTACCGATCGTGACCACAGCCGGGCCGATCCTGGGGATGCCGTTCACCATGGAAGTGAACGACATGCCGCTGTATGTACGATATGGCAATGAACCGGAGGCGTTCGCGCGGATTCTGGACCGGATCGTGTCCGGCTGGCCGCGGTTGGGCTCGCCGTTCGGATGCCTGGACATCACGGTCCATGCGCATGTTTTCGGGCGACCATACGGGGCGCTGGCACTGCTGGACGCGTTGGAGATCGCGCGGCGGGCGGAATGGTGTTGGGTGACGCATCATGCCGCGCTGGCGGCACTGGATTGGGGTGCGGCTCAGAGGTAACCGGTACCCATCTCGGCGGCGAACCTGGCCGGGCTGCCCTCCCACACCACGGCGGCGTGTTCCAGCACGTAGACCCGGTCCGCGTGCGGCAATGCGAAAGTGACGTTCTGCTCGCCCAGCAGCACCGTGATCGGAGTGGTTTCCCGTAGCCGCGCCAGCGCCTTCGACAGCAGCTCCAGGATCACCGGCGCCAGCCCCAGCGTGGGTTCGTCCAGGATCAGCAGTTTCGGCTGCATCATCAGTGCCCGCGCGATTGCCAGCATCTGCTGCTCGCCCCCCGACAGCGTGCGCGCGGTCTGGCGCTGACGTTGACTGAGGATCGGGAACAGATCCAGCAGCCAGGCGAGCTGCTTGTTTCGTTCGACCGCCGCCAGGTGCTGCCCCCCGAGATCAAGATTTTCCCGCACGCTCATGTCGCCGAACAATTCCCGTGTCTCGGGGCACTGCACGATGCCGCCTCGGGCAATGGCGGCGGGGCTGCGCCCGGCCAGCGCAGCGCCCCGCCAGGCGATCGTGCCGGTGTAGGGAACCAACCCGGAGATTGCGTTGAACAGCGTGGTCTTGCCCGCACCGTTCAACCCGACGATCGAGACGAACTCGCCCTCGCGTACGTGGATCGCGGCACCGCGTAGCGCCTGCGCCTTGCCATAGAACACGTCGACGCCTCGCACATCCAGCAGCGGCGTGCCGGTTGCGGCGTCCAATTCGGGGCGCGGGTGGGTCTCGATCGCACCGCCCAGATAGACGCGGCGGACGGTCGCATCGGCCATCACCTCATCGGCGCTACCCTCGGCGATGCGTTCGCCAAGATACATCGCCAGGACACGATCCACGAGGCGGGCGACCGATTTCACGTTGTGATCAACCAGCAACACGGCGCGACCCTCGGCGCGGAAGCCGTCGATCAGTGCGGAGAACGTTGCGACTTCCGCTATGGTCAGGCCGGCGAATGGTTCATCGACCAGCACGACCCGCGGGTCGCGCGCGAGCGCCTTAGCCATCTCCAACCGGCGCAGATCGGCGAACGGCAAGGTGGGCGGGCGGCGGTTCAGCACCGCGCCGAGCCCGACGCGCTCGGCGATCACGCGGGCGCGGGCGGCCACATGCGGTTCGGCCGCCAGCTTGAACAGCGAATCGGGCAGCAACGCGAGTTTGATGTTCTCCAGAACGGTCTGGCGATTGAGCGGGCGCGAGTGCTGGAACACGATCCCCACCCCGGCACGGGCGATGCGATGCGTGGGCCAGCCGGTGATTTCGGTGCCCGCCAGCCTTACGCTGCCGGCGTTGGCGCGTTCGATTCCCATCACCAGCTTCATCACGGTCGATTTGCCCGATCCGTTGGGGCCGATTAGACCCAGGATCTCGCCGGGCGCGATGACGAAATCGATTTCCTTCACCGCGACCAGCCCGCCGAAGCGCTTCGTCAGGCCGGCAACTTCCAACAGCGGCGCGGTCATTCCGCGGACTGCCGCGGATGGAGCAACAGTCCCAGCACACCGTCCGGCAGGAACAAGATTGCGAGCAGGGCGATGCCCGAGACCACAAAAGTGTTGAGCTGACCCAGCGGCCGCAGCAGCTCGTCGGCAAGTAGCAACGCGATCGATCCCAGCACGCCACCCAGGATTGTGCGCCGCCCGCCCAGCACCACGGCGATGATGATCTGCACCGCAATCGAAAGGTCCACAACTGTATCGACTGAAGCAGTGCCCTCGTAGAAGGTCAACATTCCGCCGGCCAGACCCGAAAACAGGGCCGAGATGGAGAACGCCGCCAGCTTGTGTTTGGTAACGTTGAAACCGAGCGCCTGTGCCTCGATCCGATCCTGCCCGGTGGCTTGCAGGATCAGGCCCACCGGGGAACGCGACAGGCCGAACAGGATTGCCCCCGAAATCAGCAGGAAGGCGAACGCATACCAGTAATTGATTTTCGCGCTGACCGAGAGCACGTCCGGCACCATCATGCCGATTTCGCCCCCGGTGATGCCGGCAAAAATCACGATCAGGTCGATCAGCAGCAGCACTGCGACCAGGGTCACCAGACCGAAATAGGGGCCGCGCAGCCGCAGTGCCGGCAACGCCAATGCCAGCCCGCCCAGCACGGATGCCGCCGCGCCGCCCACGAGGCATAGCGGGATCGGCCAGCCCGCATTGTTCAGCAGCCCCGCGCCATAGGCGCCGAGGCCGATCAGAAAAGTGGGGCCGAAATTGACCTCGCCCGCGAAGCCGAACAGCAGATCCCACGACATGGCGAACACGCCGAAATAATATGCGGTGGTGAGCACCCCGAGAAAATAGGCCCCCAGCCAGAGCGGCGCTGCACCGCCGGCAACCAGCGCCACTATCAGCAGGAGGACGGCGATTCGTGCGCGCATCAGCGGCGCCCCAGCAGCCCTTGCGGGCGCAGATAGAGGACCACCACCAGGATCACCAGCGCCGGAATCGGTCGCAGCGTGGGCGCCAGCAGATAAGCGGTGATGGTTTCAGCATAGCCTACCACATATGCTGCAATCAGCGAGCCGGGCACGGAGCCCAATCCGCCCAGGATGACGATAGTAAAGGCGCTGGCGGTCAGCGCCCCGGCATTGGTCGCCGACGCTCCCAGAAAGGTTGCCAGCAGCACGCCGGCGATGCCGGCCAGTAGCCCGTAGATGGTCCAGACGATCAGGTAGATGCGTGATAACTCGAAGCCCAGCAGGGTCAAGCCGCGCGGGTTGATCGACGCGGCCAGCAGCTGCTTGCCGATGCGGGTGCGGTTGACCAGCAGCGAGATCGCCCCGATCGCCACCCAACACAGCGCCGCGATCAGCAGTTCGTTGCGTGGCGTGCGCACGCCGGCGAGATGCACCACGCCGGGGAGCAGCGCGCGCATGGTCACCGGATTGTTGCTGAACACGTAGTCCAGCCCCACCTGCAACATGATCCCCCATAGCAGCGTGGCGGTGAGAATGAATATTTCTTCTTCGGCGCGGGGGATCACGCGGGAGCGCTGGATCGGCCGGATCACCGCGAAATAGGTGATGTACGAGGCGGCCAGCCCGGCGAGCACGCCGGCCAACGCCCCGCCCCAGGGACCCACGCCATAGGTTGCGGCAACCCACCAGCCGACCAGCGCCGCAATCACCATGATCCCGCCATGGGCAAGGTTCAGCACCCCGCAGACGCCGAACATCAGGGTGAATCCCACTGCGCCCAGGCCATAGAGCGCGCTGATTACGAAGCCGTCGATTAGAATCTGCAGAAACAGCACCGGTCGCTCCGTCGTCGCGGGCGGCAGCCGAGGGGCGCGGCCGGGGTCAGCCCCCGGCCGCGCGACGGGAAGGCTGTGCTATTTTTCCGCGAGCTTGGGGAGCTTCACGAAGGGCGGGAACTCCAGCTTGCCGTGGCAGATATTGGTCGGCCAGATGCAGACCTGCTTGCCATCCTGCCACTGCATGAAGGTGGAGGTGATCCAGCCCTTGCCGTAGCGCGCCGCATGGGTGAACGGGTCCTTGCGCCCATAGAAGCCAAGTTGGCCCAAGGTGCCGACCATGTCGGTTTTTTCCATCCCGATCACGATCTTATCTGGATTGGTTGAGTGCTCGCGGATCATTGCCGCGGCCAGCGCCCGCACCGCGTCATAAGCGGTGAAGCCGGTGAAGGCTGGGAAATGGCCGAATTTCTTGATGAACTCCTGCGCCACCGGCAAGGTGCGCGGAGTAATCGCCAGGCCCTGTACGGTTCCGGTCTGGGTGATGATGCCGTTGGCGGCGCCATTTGTATCTTTCCAGAACGTCGGGTTGGTGGCCTGGGCGCTGATGCCGCCGATCGGGATCGGCACCTGCTGGTCGTGCCACTGCACCGTCGGCTGCACGCCCACATGGGCGATACCAGTCACGATCAAGTTCGGGTGCTTGGCTTCGATGTTGTTGAAGATCGGTGTGAAGTCGGTGGTGTCGGGGTTGAAGCGAACCTCATCGACTACGGTCAGCCCAGCCTTGGGCAAGCAGGATTTGAGACCCGCGTCCAGCGGCTTGGTCCAGTCGGCGTCTTCGCTCATGATCGCGACGGTCTTGATGTGCAGCGGCTTGACCAGCAACTCATCGGCGGAATCGCAGATCGACTGGGCCAGAAGCGGCGCCGGCAACCACGCCTCGAACATGTATTTGAAGCGGGCGTAGTTGTCGTGGACCTGTTTGCTGATAAGGTCGGAGGCGGCGGCCGGGGTCACCGTGGGCATGTGCAGCCGCGCCGACCAGGGTTCGATCGCCAGAGCCACTTCGCTGATGAAAGTGGCAACCACCGCTTTCACGTGGTCCTGTTCGGCGGCGCGCTGGAACGCGCGCACGGCGTCGGCGGCGGAGGAATGGTCGTCGTAAGTGATGATCTCCAGCTTGCGGCCCATGACCCCGCCATGGGCGTTGACGTCAGCGGCGGCCAGCTGCGCGCCCTCGCTGATGGATTGCCCGACGATCGCGGATTGCTCCGAAATCACGCCGATCTTGATGGGGCCCTTGCCGGCGGCGCGCGCGGGGGTGGCTGCCACCAGCACGCCTAACGCGACCGCGCATAGCCCGGCGGCGCCCAGCAGCAGGCCATGACGGAACTTTCGGATCATCGGTTCTCTCCCGTTCGAATTCTTTTTCTTCCCGGCGCGCCCTGACCGGCAGCAGCGGTCGCTTTCGGACACCTCGATTTGAGGGAAGCTTTTAAGAATCTGTCAAGGGTTACTTAGATACCACTGCAATCGTAATGGATCCGGCCGCGTCGCGCCCTATTGCAGCCGCGCGCCGAGCGTGGCGATCAGGCTCCGCAGCCGCCCCGCCTCCCGCCCATCCGGGGCAAGCGCCAGCGCATGGCGGAAGCACTGCACCGCAGCGCCGAGTTGATCCAGCCGCTGATGCAGCGCCCCGGCCTCGGCCCATAGCGACGCCGCGCCGGGTGCGATGCGCAGCATATCGCGGGACGCGGCGAGCGCACCGATCAGGTCATTCGCCGCCAACCGGCGGGTGCGCAGGTTGTTTGTCAGGCGCAGCAGGATCGCGCGGTTGCCAGCCGGGCGCAGGTGGTGGGCGCGCAAGGTGGCGGCGGGGCCTTCGATGCGGGCCAGCAGCTCGCGCAGATCCTCGGCCTCGCGCCGCGCGCCCCCCTCGAACGGGTCCAGCACGACGAGGCCGGTGGGGTCCTCCAGCGCAATCAGGAAATGCGATGGGAAATCGACCCCGTGCCCGGACCACCCGGCGGCGCGGGCGGCGTGCAGCCACAGGATGCCCAGCGCCACCGGCAGGCCGCGCCGGCGCTCCAGGACGGCGATCAGATTGGCGTTGGCCGGATTGTCGTAGTCTTCGCGGTCGCCGATGAAACCCCAGTCCGCGACCATCAGGCGGGCGAGGGACGCCGCGCGGGCATGCGGCGCGGCCTGCGCGGGCAAGGCGGCCACGGCGGCGCGGGCGAGCTCGGAGAGCGCGACGCCGGCAGCCTGCCAGTCCGCGAGCGGCGCATCGATGCGGGCAAGCTGCAACGCGGCGGCCGCGAGGTCGATCTCGCCATCCGGCAGGCGGCCGATGGCGTCGAGCGCGTCGGTTGGAGCGGGATCCGGCATGGTGGCGCGGTACTCCCACCGGGGGGGCGGAGGCAAGATGTCACCGACCCGCCCCTGGACGCGGCGTCGGCGGGACCGCAGGCTGGCGCGGACGGGTGGAGGGGCGGGCGTGCTGATCGCGCAACTGACCGATTTGCATCTGCGCCCGCGCGGCCTGGCCGCGAACCGGGTGGTGGAGACGAACATGCTGGCCGCGCGCGCGCTGCAAGCGGCGGCTGCGCATCGTCCGGATGTGCTGCTGCTGACCGGGGACTTGGCCGATCGCGGCGAACCGGGCGCCTATCGACTGCTCGCGCGGATGCTGGGTGAGCAATCAGGCCTGCCGCCGGTGTTCGCGATTCCCGGCAATCACGACGACCGCGCGGCGCTGGCTGCGGCCCTGCCTGGGGTGGCGCGCCTGACGGATGGATTTCTGCAATTCGTAGAGGAGGCGTTCCCGGTCCGGCTGGTGCTGTTGGATACGCTGGTGCCGGGGGCAAGCCATGGCGAACTCTGCGCGGATCGCCTGGCCTGGCTGGACCGCACGCTGTCCGCGGCGCCCAACCGGCCGAGCCTGGTGGCGCTGCACCATCCGCCGTTTGCCACCGGGATCGACCATATGGATCACATCGCGCTGCGCGACCCGGCTGGATTCGCCGCCGTGCTGGCGCGGCATCCGCAGGTGCGGCTGGTGGTTTGCGGGCATGTCCATCGCCCGATCGTGACGCGGATCGCCGAGGCCGTGGTGTGCATCGCGCCCTCGGTTGCCCATCAGGTGGCGCTGGACCTGCGGGCGGACGCGCCGTCGGCTTTCGTGCTGGAACCGGCGGCGTTCCTGCTGCACCAGTGGGACGCGGCGGCTGGGTTCGTGACCCACACGGCTTTGGTGGAGGCGTTCCCAGGGCCGTTTCCGTTCCTGGCGGCGGACTAGGGCGAGGGCGTCCCCGGCAGATGTCGCGCGATATAGGGCGGCAGGACGAACGATGCAGCGTGGAGTTCGGGGGTCCAGTATTGGGTGGTGCCCAGGATCCCCGCGGTCTGCGCGCGGCGGCGGATTTCGTCGGCCGGAACGGCGGCCAGCGTCGGGTCCTTCGCCGCCCAGCCCAGTGTCATGAACCCGCCCACATAGGTGGGGACCGCGGCGACATAGGCGGTGACATGGGGAAAGAACCGGGCGCGACGGGTCGAGGTCTCGGCCAGTTCGTCGGCCTGCATGAAAGGCACGCCGCACTGGTTCACCACCAGGCCGCGATGGGTCAGGATACGGGCGCAGTTCGCGTAGAATTCGTCGGTGAACAGCACTTCGCCGACGCCGATCGGATCGGTCGAATCGACGATGATCGCATCGAAGCTATGATCCGCGGCGCGCTTCACGTAATCGATGCCGTCGCCGACGATCACTTCCGCGCGCGGATCGGTCCAGGCGCTCCCGCCGATGTCGGCCAGGAACTCCTTGGACAGGCGGATCACGTCACCGTCGATCTCCACCATCACGGCGCGGCGCGTGGTGGCATGCGCCAGGACGCGCTTGAGCACGCCGCCGTCCCCCGCGCCGATGATCAGCACATTGGCCGCGGCCCCATGCGCCAGTAGCGGCACATGGGTGAGCATTTCCTGATAGACGAACTCGTCGGCTTCGGTGATCTGCACCACGCCGTCCAGCAGCATCACGCGGCCATGCGAGGCGGTTTCCACGATAGCGATGTCCTGAAACGGGCTGCGAGTCCGCGCGAGTTCGCGCGTGACCCGGAAGCGCTGGCCCCAGTCTGGGTACAGCGTTTCGTTCGCCCAGATCTCGGCGGTCATCAGACGATCAGGCCGCGGCGTTGCTCGGCAAGCTGCATCTGCGCGGGTCGGAACGCCGCTTTAAGCAGGGGCAGCGACAGGTACGGGTTGCAGGCTCCGCACATGAAGATATCCACCGCGGCGAAACTGCGCTCCGGCCACGTGTGGATGGAGATGTGGCTCTCGGCCAGCACCAGCACCCCGGATACGCCGCCATTGGGGGAGAAATGGTGGAAATGCCCGTGCAGGATGGTCGCTCCGGCGGCCTCGGCGGCCGCGCGAAGCGCCGCGTCGATCGCGTCCGGCTCGGTCAGGTTGCTGGCGCCCCACAGGTCCAGCAGCAGATGCGTGCCGGCGAACGTCACGCCGTCGCGCACGACGAAATAATCCTTCGGCGCGTCTGCGCCATCCGACATCGGGTTGCTGCTCGGAGTCTCCGAGACCATCCCCAGCGGAGCGAGTGCGTTCATGCGTACCCTGTTCCTACCAGCAGACGGCCGCGGGGCGGCGCGATGCGCGGACCCGGTCGGCCAAGAGCGGGCGATATGGCGAAACCGGGGGGGGGACGCAAGGGGCTTTGGCCCCAGCGGTCCATGAAATTACGCCCTGGGGCCGCTACCGCACCGCTTTTAGCGCTTGGCCGAGCCCCAGGGCGAGGCGCGCGATGGTGCCGGCGCGGGCAACCTGGGCCTGGGCATGGACACCGGGGGAGGTCAGCAGCCGGAACATGTCGGCCAGCGCGCCGGTGCCCATCCGTTCCTGGTCGGGCCGTAGCGCGGCGACGCCGGCGTGGTCCTGCGCGCGAACCCGGGCCGTGGCCAGCCGCAGAAGCAGCTGGCGCTGCGTAGGGGTAAGGCTGCCGGCAACGGGCACCTGGCGCGCGGCCTGGGCGGTGAGAGCGGCGGCGGCCCCGCTCCAGTCGCCGGCCTGTTCGGCGATGTGGGCAGCGGCACGGTCGGCCCGTGTGCTGTTCAGGCCCAACAGCGCGCTCTGCGCCGCGGCGGCATGGCCCTGGGCGGCGTCGATGCGGGCAGCCAGAATGGCGCGGCTTAGCGCCAGATTGGCGGGCAGGTCCGGAGCGGCGGTCTCGGTCAGGGCCGCGGCGGCGCCCGCGGGACTGCCTTGGTGTAGCCGCAACGCCGCCAGCCGGGCGCCGAAACCGGCGCGGGCTACGGCCGTCGACGCCTGGTGCGCCAGCCGCGCCAGCAGCGGCTCGGCCTGATCCGGCAGATCGAGTGCCAGCAAACGATCGGCCAGTTTCGCAGCCAGCGGGTTCCCTGCTTTGCCCTTCGGCAGCAGATCGGCATTGGCGTTGACGAAGGCGACGAAATGCAGCGGCGGGGCACGATCCAACCGCCGATCGGCCAGCGCCGCGTTGAAGATCCGCCGCATTCTGGAACGGAGCGCGGTGCGTGCCTGCGGGAAATCGCGGATCGCGTGGCGCAGCAGGGTGAGTGCTCGGCTCCACTGCCCGGCATCCGCGCGCAGACCAGCCAGTGTTTCGCGCAGATGCAGTTCTCGCTTTCCACCACGCCAGGCGTCGCGTAGCCGGTCCAGCCGGTCGGCCGCCTCGGCCGAGCCGATCGCATGGGTGGTCAGCTCCAGCGCCACGGCACGAAACGCGGCGCGATAGCGCAGCAGCCGGTCGGGACCGGCCGCCAGCCGGTGGTACACGGCAAGCGCGGCGGCGATCCGGCCATGCGCCGCGTCCAGCATCCCGCGTGCCAGGGAGAGCCGCTTGTCCCGCGGGCGGAGCGCGATCAGCTTCGTGGCCTGCGCCACGGCACCGCCCTGGATCATGGTCTCCGCGGCCAGCGGCAGGAGCAGGCGGCGCATCGCGCGCGGATAGGCGAGCGCCAGCGGGGCGGTCGCGGCGAACAACTGGGCGGCGCGCGAGGAGCGTGGATGCATCTCAGCCACTCGGACTGCGCGCCACAAGGTGACCTCGTCGCTGCCGGCCAGACGTGGGGAGTCGATCGCGCCGGCTGCTTGCGGATCGTCCGTCATCAGCGCGGCGATCGCTGCGAGGCCCGCATGGTCGGGGACGACCGCCTCGGTTGGGGCTTCGGTGGCGGCGAGGTGCAGCAATGCGTGCGCCTCCGCTGCCATGCCCAGCCCGATCATGGTTGCGGCGGCACGGCGTAGCAGCTTGCCGCGCGCCAGCGGCGGGCGTTCGGCAGCGTCGCGCAGCTCCCGGCGCAGCTGATGCGCCAGGGCGACAACGGGCAGATCGGGGAAATGGAACCGCTTGGTCAGCAACGCGGCATCATCCAGCGCCGCCGCGTTTGGCCCACCGGGTGATATGGCCAGGGAGCCTCCGGCCAGCGACAACAGGAACGCGCCGGGAAGCGGGCGCAGGCGCAGCCGGTCGGACAATGCCTCGATCGCCACGCCGCGCCAGCTGCGGAGCAAGGCGAATTGCGGGGCGCGATGCGTGACTGGCAGACCCGCCGCCACGCCACCTTGGGTGCCGACCAAAAGCGTTGCCCCGGTTTCCGGGTCCAGCAGGCTGACCACCCGTCCCGGTGCTTCCAGCGGCAGATGCAGCCCGTCAGCCGCTGCGACCGGGCGGATGGACACCCTCGGCGGAGGGCGGGAACTAAGCGCGATCAGCCAGCCCGCGGCCCGTCGTCGCAGCGTCAGGCGAAAGGCAGCGGGCAGCTTCATCAGCAATTCGGTGCCGGCCGGCAGCAGGTGGACGCGCACGGTGCCGAACACCGGCGTCCCGACCAGCGCCGAGACGTCGATCGGCCTCGGTCGATCGAACACCACCACACCCTCGCCGGCGCGGCGGAAGGCGGCGGCGCTGACGCCGGGCTCGAACGGAATCAGGATGGCGCCGGGACTGCCACGCGGCTTGCGGGCGGGACGGGCGGCCAGCGCCACCGGTCCGGTGGGTCCCGGAGGGCCGAACACCGGCAGGGCGCGGGTGGTGCCGGGACGCACGGGCAAAGACGGGGGTGCCGCGGCAACGGGCGTGGACACCGCGCCGCCAGCGTCGCCACCGGCGAATGGCCGCGCGGCGGCGCGGTGGGGGGTTGCCTGGCCGGTCGTTGCGCCACCGGTGGTTGCCCGGGTGGTCGTCGCCAGGGATGGCGTCGTGTGCGCCGCCACGGCTGCCGGCGTGTGTCCGTCCGGGACTGACCCGCCGCCCGGCCCGACCGCCGGCCCATCCCCCCCGCCCGCTACCGCCGCCGGCGGGACAAGCGCGTGAGGCGGCCCATGACGCAGCGAAACCAACGGCACCGCCGGCTGGGGCGGCGCGGGGTCCAGCGCGTCCAGCACCAACCGTGCGCCCACCCGCAATTGCCGTGCGCGGGCCCCTTTGGCCAGCGTCACGTCCGCCCAGCCCGGCCCGTCGGTCAGCGCCAGCACGTTGGGCGGCAGCTTCGGGGCCGGGCCAAACGGCAGGTGGACGCTGAACGTCAGATGGATGACGGTGCCCTGGCGTTCCAGCCGCCAGCCCACCCAGCGTCGGAAATCGAACACCAACCGTCCGTAGCCGCGATGCCGCCCGGCATGAATCGGGACCGGGCGAACGGCATCCCTCGGCGGCTGTGCGGACGCGCCGCGGGCCGGGCCAGAGAAAGCCGCCAGCGCGACAAGCAGCAAGCCGACGCAGGCAGTGCGCGCACGCATCAGTCGAAACTGGCCAGCAGCCGGTCGATATCGGACTGACCCATCGCCATGGCCGGCAGCTGCGGACCGTTCAGCAGCGCGGC
>DAHWDR010000225.1:0-15161 GCA_027330745.1 Acetobacteraceae bacterium
GCGGTGACGGTGGAAGACGCGATCGCCGCCCTGCTGCAACCCGCCCGGCCCGGCTACAAACCCCCGCTCGATTCCGCCAAGGAGGCGTTCGACGATGTCCGCGCCCACGAGATGGCGGTGATGGCCGGGGTGCAGACCGCCTTGCTGGGCCTGCTGAAACGCTTCGAGCCGGGGGCGCTGGAAGCCCGGCTGCAACCAGGATTGCTGGGGAATCTGCTGCCGGCATCGCGCAAGGCGCGCACCTGGGAGCTGTTCTGCACCACCTACAAGGATATCGCGCGCGAGGCCGAGGACGATTTCCAGTCCGTGTTCGGCCGCGAATTCGCCCGCGCCTACGATGCGCAGATCCGGAAACTATAGGGGCCGCGGCCTGTAGCCGATACTCATCCCCTTGGTACTTCCCCCTGGCGCGTCCCCCCCGATCCGCCCTATCTCCCGCGCGTGCCCGCCACCACCACCTTGCGCGATCCCGCCGCGCTGATCGCCGCCGGTCTTGCCCGCCCCGACCAGCGCGCCGCGCTGGACGCCGTCGCCGCGCGCTATGCCATCGCCATTCCGCCCGCGCTGGCGGCGCTGATCGAAACGCCGGATGACCCGCTCGGCCGCCAGTTCGTCCCCGACCCGGCCGAACTCCACCCTGCCCCGTACGAGCACCCCGACCCGATCGGCGATGACGCTCTGTCCCCGATCAAGGGCATCGTCCATCGCTACCCCGACCGCGCGCTGCTGAAACCGCTGCTCGCCTGCCCGGTCTATTGCCGCTTCTGCTTCCGCCGCGAGCATGTCGGTCCCGATGGCGGCGTTCTGACCGAGGCCGAACTCGCCGCCGCCCTGGCCTGGCTCGCCGCGCGCCCGGAGATCACCGAGGTGATCCTGACCGGCGGCGATCCGCTCATGCTCTCCCCGCGCCGGCTGGGCGCGATCCTGGGCGCGCTGGACCGGATGGCGCATATCGCCACCTTGCGCGTACACACAAGGATCCCGGTCGCGGATCCGGGGCGCGTGACGCCCGCGCTGCTGGCCGCGTTGCAAACCCGCGCGCCGCTATGGCTTGTGGTGCACGCCAATCACGCACGCGAGTTCTCCGCGCCGGCGCGCGCCGCGCTGGACCGGCTGCGCCGGGCGGGGATCCCGCTGCTGGGCCAGTCGGTGCTGCTGGCGGGGGTGAACGACACCGAAGCGGCGCTGGAGGGGCTGTTGCGCGCCATGCTGGCAGCGCGGGTCAAGCCCTATTACCTGCACCAGTTGGACCCCGCCCCCGGCACCGCGCGGTTTCACGTGCCGATCGCGCGCGGCCAGGCGCTGCTGCGCGGCTTGCGCGGGCGCGTGACCGGCCTCGCCTGGCCGACCTACGTGCTGGATCTCCCGGGTGGGGCGGGGAAAGTGCCGGTGGGACCCGCTTATCAGGACCCGGACGGGCGTGTGCGCGACCCCGCCGGACATGCTCACAGGATCGAAAGCGACGCCGCGTGACCGAGACCGCCCCCCGCCCGCTGCCCCGCCCTTCGATCCTGCGTCATCCGATCCTGGGCCGGATGACCGCGCTGATCCCGTCCGAACCTGCTGCGCACCGGATCGCGCTGGTCTGCACCCTGGCGCTGGGGCCGATGCTGCTCGCCGGGCGTGCCCCGGCGGATGCGCTGATTTCCCTGACCGGCCTGCTGTTCCTGATCACGCGCCGGCGCAACGGCTGGGGCTTCGTGGCGCGGCCGTGGTATGCGCTCGCGCTGGCCTTCTGGGTGTGGCAGATCGGCGTCAGCATCCTGCGTGGCGATGGCCACCAGATCATCGAATCGATCGTACTGATCCGCCTGTTCGTGTTCCTCGCCGCGCTGGAGATATGGGTGCTGGAACGGGCGGAGGCGCGGCGCTGGTTTGGCTGGATGATGCTGGCCACGGCGCTGTGGATCGGGATCGAGTGCTGGCAGCAATATCTGACCGGGTTCAACATCTTCGGCGAGGGGCGCTGGAACGACGGCTCCCTGACCGGACCGATCTTCAAGCCGCGCATCGGTCCCACCTGGGTTTTCCTCGCGTTTCCCGCGTTCCTGCCCTGGCTGATCCCGCTGCTGTCGCGGTCGGGACGCTGGGCGCGCGGAGCGGGGGCGGCGGGCATCGTGGCGATGGCCCTGACGCAGGTGCTGATCGGCCAGCGTATGCCGACCCTGCTGATGCTGTTCGGGCTGGTGGTGGCCGGATTGTTCGTGCCCCGGCTGCGCCGGCCGGTGGCGATCGCGATCCTGGCCGGGGCGGCGCTGGCGGCGCTGGCGCGCTTCGTCTCGCCGCCCACGTATCACAAGCTGGTGGTGCATTTCGGCCGGCAGATGGCGCATTTCATGGCCACACAATACGCGCAGCTGTTTGGCCGCGCGCTGGCGATGATCGCGGCGCATCCGTGGTTCGGGCTGGGCTTCGACGGCTTCCGCGATCACTGTCTGGACCGGATCTATTATCACAACGTCGCCTGGTTTCCGGTGCTGGACCCGGCCTCCCCGCTGGGCTGTTCGATCCATCCGCATAATTATTATCTCCAGGTGGCGACCGGGGCCGGGCTGCCGGGCCTGGCGCTGTTCGCGCTGCTCGGGCTGGCCTGGTTGTGGCGGCTGGGGCGCGGAGCCGGCGCGGCGCCGCGACGGATCGGCCCCTTCATCGCTTGCGCGATCGTGCTGTGGCCGATTGCCTCCACCACGTCGTTCTTCACCCTGCCCAATACGGGCTGGATACTGCTCGCGATCGGCTGGGGGCTGGCCGAGGCGAGGCCGCTCCCGGAGGCCTGATGTCGCTGCTGTTCGTCACCGGGGCCAGCCTGCGGCTGGGCGGGCGGCCATTGCTGGACGGGGCCGACCTGACCATCGAGGCCGGGCGGCGCATCGGCCTGGTCGGGCGCAACGGCGCCGGCAAATCCACGCTGCTGCGCGCGATCCAGGGGCAGATCGCGCTCGACGGCGGCACGATCCGGCTGGCCGCGCGCGCGCGTCTGGCCGCGGTGGCGCAGGAAGCGCCGTCCGGACCGGCCTCGCTTACCGACACGGTCCTCGCCGCCGATCGCGAACGCCTGGCGCTGCTCGCCGAGGCGGAGACCGCGCCCGCCGAACGCCTGGCCGAGATCCACGAGCGGCTGCGCGCCATCGGCGCGGACTCGGCGCCGGCGCGCGCCGGGGCGATCCTGGCCGGGCTCGGCTTCGATCCGGCGGCGCAGGCACGTGCCGTGGGGGCGTTCTCAGGCGGCTGGCGGATGCGGGTCGCGCTGGCCGCGGCGCTGTTCGCGGCGCCCGATCTGCTGCTGCTCGACGAACCCACCAATCACCTGGACCTGGAAGCGACGTTGTGGCTGGAAGGCTTCCTCGCCCGGTTTCCCGGCGCCGCCCTGATCGTCTCCCATGACCGGTTCCTGCTGGATCGGGCGGTCCATGCCATCGCCCATCTGGACCGTGGGAAAATCGCGCTGACGCCGGGCGGGTTTGACGAGTTCGTCCGCATCCGCACCGAACGCGCCACCCAGCAATTGCGCGCGGCCGAGCGGGTGGCGGCCGAACGCGCGCATATCCAGAGCTTCGTCGACCGCTTCCGCGCCAAGGCGACAAAAGCGCGCCAGGCGCAATCACGGCTGAAGGCGCTGGCCCGGCTGCCGGCGATCGAGGCCGTGATCGAGGACGCGCCCACCCGCTTCGCCTTCCCCGACCCGCCGCGCCTGGCGCCGCCGATCCTGGCGCTGGAGCAGGTGGCGGTGGGATATGACGGAACGCCGGTGCTGCGCGGTCTGTCGCTGTCGGTGGACCCGGACGACCGGATCGCCCTGCTCGGCGCCAACGGCAATGGGAAATCGACGTTCGCGCGGTTGCTGGCCGGCCGGCTGGCGCCGCTATCGGGTGAACTGCGGCGCGGCCCCCGCCTGAAGGTGGGGTATTTTGCCCAGCACCAGGAGGAAGAGCTGATCCATGGCGACAGCCCGCTGGCGCATCTGGCCGCCGCGCAACCGCGCGCCACGCCCGGCGCGTTGCGCGCGCAGCTGGCGCGGTTCGGGCTGGACGCGGACCGGGCGGATACGCCGGTGGCCTCGCTCTCGGGTGGCGAGAAAGCGCGACTTTTGCTGGCGCTGGCAACGCGCGAGGCGCCGCATCTGCTGATCCTGGATGAACCGACCAACCATCTGGACATCGATGCGCGCGAGGCGCTGGTGAAAGCGCTCGCCGACTTTCAGGGGGCGGTGTTGCTGATCACGCACGACCCGCATCTGGTGGAGCTGGTGGCGGAGCGCCTGTGGCTGGTGGCGGATCAGACCGTGCGCCCGTTCGACGGCGATCTGGACGAGTACCGCGCGCTGCTGGCCGAACGCGACCGGCCCCTGGCGCCGGCGGCCGAAGCCGCCGGCAAGCGCGAGGATCGCCGCGAACGCGCCGAGGCCCGCGCCGCCCTGGCCCCGCTGCGCCGCCGCGCCCGCGAGGCCGAGGCCGAACTGGCGCGGATCACCGCCGCGCGCGCCGCGGTGGAAGCGCGGCTGGCCGATCCGGCGCTGTACGCCTCCGGGCGCGGGGCGGAGGTGGTGGCGGCGCAAACCCGGCTGGCCGAACTCGCGCGCGCCGCGGCGGCGGCGGAGGCGGCCTGGCTGGACGCGGAACTGGCGCTGGAGGCGGCGGCGTAGCGTGCCGGGTTGGCTAGCGGCGGCTGGGATCAGAGCCGATGCAGCGGCGCCGCGGTCAGCACGGGGTTGACGAAAAACCCGCTGATCTTCCAGTGCCCGTGCCGCTTCACCAGGGCGATCCGGATGGTCGCCGTGCCGGCCGCGAAGCTGGCATGGGCGACATAGGCGGCGGAGACCAAGCTGCCCGCGCCGAAACTGGCGCTGATATTCGCCCCGCCCGTCGCGCCCTGATAGGCCACCATGGGGCCAAGGCGGGAGAACGCCTGGAACAGGCCGACCATCGCCTCCGGCCGGACGCTGGCGCGCAACTGCGGCGTGGCCCGGGCCAGCAGAAGCTGCGGGTTCCAATGCGCAACGATCGCGGGCACGGCGCGATCGACATAGGCTTTGCTCTGCGCGTCGAGCGGGATCACCGCGCGGATCGTGGCGACGATGCCGACGCCGGCCAGCACGATCAGCGCCAGCATCAGGACGCCCAGGCCATACAGGATCTTGCGCATCGGCCAGCCTCCGGGTTCGGTCGCGGCGCGGGAATGATAGGCCCAATCCGGTTGCGATTTCATATCACCGGGCCGGGGGGAAAATCAGGCGCGGTGATAGGGATGCAAGGCGGTAATGCTGCGCGCCCGGTACAGCTGTTCCAGCAGCATCGCGCGGGCCAGGAAATGCGGCCAGGTGAGCGGCCCCAGGGACAGGCGCGTCTCGGCCCGCGCCAGCACCGCCGGGTCCAGCCCGGCCGCGCCGCCGATCAGGAACGCGACCGGGCGTCCCAGCGCGAGCCAGCGATCCAGCAACGCCGCCAGGCCCGGGCTGTCCGGCGCCGCGCCGGCCGGGTCCAGCGCCACGACGAACGCGCCATTGGGCACCGCCGCCAGCAGGGTGGCGCCCTCGCGGCGTTTGATCTCCGCGGCATCGCCACGGGCTTCCGGCCGCTCGGTCAGCACCGGCGCGGGCCGCAGCCGCGCGGCGTAGCGGGCGACCAGCTCGGCCTCGGGGCCGGCGCGAAGCCGGCCGATGGCAATGACGTGCAGCGCCGACATGGTCGCTCCGGGGTGGTGCGCCCGGCAGGACTCGAACCTGCAACCAGGCCGTTATGAGCGGCCAGCTCTGACCAATTGAGCTACGGGCGCGTTGGGCTAGGGGCGCAACGGGGGGATGTGGCCCGAACCGGGCGCGGCGCGCAAGCTGGGTAATGCGTGTTGCGCCAGGTCGGCCAGGCGTTCCTCGTGATGGCGGAGGAACAGGAAGCCGCCCAGCAACGCCGCCACGCCGGCTGCGCCCAGAACATACCCGATCGGACCGGTCAGGTGTTCGATCCGGGTCCCTAGCAGATAGGCCCCGCCACCCCATAGCGCCGACCAGACGATCCCGCCGGCGGCGTTATAGGCCAGGAATCGCGGCCAGGTCATGCGGTTGGTGCCGGCCAGGAACGCCGCGGTGGCGCGCAGCAGCGCCACGAACCGGCCGAAGAACACCACCGCGCCGCCATAGCGCAGGAACAGATATTGCCCCAGCAGGATGCGCCGCTCGGTGATCCGCACATAGCGCCCGAACCGCAGTAACAGCCGTAATCCGAAGGCGCGGCCGAGCATGAACCCCGCGCTGTCGCCGATGATCGCGCCGGCCGAGGCAGCGGCGATCACCCCCAGAATATCCATCCGTCCGGTCGCGCCGGCATAGAGCGCCACGCCGATCAGCGTGGATTCCCCGGGAAACGGAATGCCGAGACTCTCGATCCCGACGGCCAGCGCGAGCGAGAGGTATCCGACATGGTGCATCGGCGGCACGGCTCCATGGGCGCCCGCATCATGCGTCGGGTGCACCGGGGTTGCCTGCCCGGGGCGGGGCGGGCAGGCTACACGGACCGCCGGTCGGGCGGGACGACAACGAAGCATCACGGGGAAGCACGTTCATGACAATCACACGACGATCCGCCCTGACGGGCACCATCGCCGCGGCGGCGGCGGCGGCTGGCCTCGCGCCGGGCGCACGGGCGGCGATGCCCGGGGTCACCAAGAATCTGATCAAGATCGGCAATACCGATCCGTATAGCGGCCCGGCCTCGGCCTATGGCGTGCTGGGGCATCTGGAGGCCGCGTTCTTCAAGATGATGAACGATCACGGCGGCGTGGCCGGGCACAAGATCGATTTCATCACCTATGACGACGGCTACAGCCCGCCCAAGACGGTGGAGGATGTGCGCCGGCTGGTGGAGCAGGATCACGTGGACTTCCTGTTCGCCACCCTGGGCACGCCGACCAATTCCGCGATCGAGCGCTACTGCAACCAGAAGAAGGTGCCGCAGCTGTTTGTCGCGACCGGCGCCGATAAATGGGGCAATTACAAGCAGTATCCCTGGACCATCGGCTGGCAGCCCAGCTACCGCGCCGAGGCGCAGATCTATACCAAGTACATGCTCAAGGAAAACCCCAAGGCCAAGCTGGGGATTCTGTTCCAGAACGACGATTTCGGCAAGGACTATCCCGCCGGCGTGCGCGACGTGTTGGGCAAGGACTGGGACAAGCACGTGGTCAAGGTCACCAGCTACGAGGTGACGGACCCCACGGTCGACTCGCAGATCACCGAGTTGCAGGCGTCCGGCGCCGATACGCTGCTGGTCGCGGCGACACCCAAGTTTGCCGCCCAGGCGATCCGCAAGGTGCACAGCCTGAACTGGCACCCGATGTTCTTCATGACCAACGTGTCGATCTCGGTTGGATCGGTGCTGAAGCCGGCCGGAGAGCAGAGCGCGATCGGCATGATCAGCGGGCTGTATCTGAAGGACACCAGCGATCCGTCCTGGGACAACGACGCCGGGATGAAGGAGTTCCGCGCGTTCATGGCGAAATACATGCCGCATGGGGACATCACGGACGGCGGCTACATCGCGGCCTATGGCCTGTGCTACACGATGCGGCAGGTGCTGATGCAGTGCAAAGGCAACTTCTCGCGCGCCAACGTGATGAAGCAGGCGGCCAATATCCATAACCTGACCGTGCCGGTGCTGCTACCGGGGGTCACGGTGAACACCAGCCCGACCAACTACCATCCGACCAAGGCGATGCAGCTCGCCAAGTGGGACGGGGTCAGCTTCAAGCGCTTCGGCGAGATCATCCAAGGCATCTGAAGCCTGCCCCTCTCCCCTCGCGTCCGCGGGGGGAGAGGGCTGGGGTGCCGCCGGGCCTTGTCATCGTGCCGTGCGGGCCGGACCGGTCGGCTCGCCTGCCCGATCCCGCCAGCTTTTGCCGAGGTCCCGCCGATGCGCACCGATCGCCTGCCGCCGCTGGGCCTGGCCGCATTGACCGTGCTGGACGTGCCGCCGCTGGCACTGATCACGCTTGCCGCCCGGGCCGGATTCCGCGCGGTCGGGCTGCGCCTGGTCGCCGCCCAGCCCGGCGGGATCGCATATGCCGTGACCGGGGCCGATCTGGTCGCAAGTCGCCGGCGCCTGGACGATGAAGGGATGCGTGTCCACGACGTGGAGATCGTCACGCTGGATGCCGAATTCGATGCCGCGTCCCTGGACCCGGTGCTGGACCAGGCCGCCGCGCTCGGCGCGCGGCGCGTCAGCGCCTGCGGCGAGGACCCGGATCGCGCCCGCCTGACGGCCAGCTTCGCCGCTTTGTGCGAACGCGCCGCCGCGCGCGGCCTTGGCGTCGATCTGGAATGGATGGGCTGGCGTGCGGTGGCGACACTGCCTCAGGCCGAGGCGGTGGTGCGGGCCGCCGACCAGCCGAACGGCGCGGTGCTGGTCGATGCGCTGCATCTGGCGCGCAATGGCGGGACGCCGGCGGATGTGGCGATGCTGCCGGCTTCCTTGCTGGTCTCAGCCCAGCTTTGCGATGCTCCCGCGGCGGCGCCGGCCACCCGGGAGGGCGTGATTGCCGAAGCCCGCGGCAACCGTCTGCTGCCCGGTGCCGGCGCCTTGCCGCTGGCCGCGCTGCTGGCGGCGCTGCCGGCGGCCACCGTGCTATCGTGCGAAATCCCGCTTTCCGGCGCACTGGCCCCGGAGGAGCGCGCGCGCCGCGTCTTCGCCGCTACGGCCGCGTTGTTCGTGGCCTGACATTGTCCCATCCGCGCGGGCAGGTTGGTATCAGACCGGGTCCAGCGCGCCCCAGGACGTGACCCGCACGATCCGCAGGGCGATCACCGGCAGTCCCGCGAGCCGCATGTCCCGCAGCTGCGGATAGCGCGCCCGGGCCGCCGCCTGGGCGGCTTCGTACTCGGCTCCGCCGGTCATGATTTCCGCTGTCCCGCGCAGCATCACCCAGGCCAGGTTGCGCCAGTCCTCGTCATAACGATCCACCAGTACCGAGGCCAGCGGCCGGGCCGTCAGGTTACGCAGGCGCTGCAACACCACGCCCGGGCGTTTCGGTTTCTCGTCGATCGGGACATACAGGCTGGCGTCGGCCAGCGCGAAGCACACCGGCACCAGATGCGGGGTGCCGTCCGGACCGACGCTGCCCAGCCGCGCCACGCGGGCGGCGAGGACGAAGCGGCGTTCGGCCGGGGTCAGCACGTCCCGATCAGGCGCGGGTTTCGGGCGGCAGGAACAGCGCCGGGACCCGTTCGCCGTCGCGCAGATGCGCGGTCAGAATGCGGTCGATATCCGCCGTGGTCTCGGCGTGGTACCAGACGCCTTCGGGATAGACCACCAGGCACGGCCCGTGCTCGCACCGATCGAGGCAGCCGGCGCTGTTGATCCGCACCCCGGCCAGTCCCAGCTCCTTGGCGCGCACCTTCATGTAATCGCGGAGTTTTTCCGACCCTCGTGCGGCGCAGCTGCCCTTCGGATGGCCGTCCGGGCGGCGGTTGCCGCAGACGAAGACATGGGCGGCGTAATAGGGGGGCGGATCGTCGGGGAGGGGCGTGCCCATGGGAACTCCGAGGGTTGTCTGGTGCCGGTATTCCACCCGCGGCACGTGCGGCGCAACCGCTATCGGCCGCCGCTCCGGCCGTGCTAGGATTGCACATCTGGATTGCCGTTCGGGGAGAGCTCGCCATGCCAATACGCAAGCTGCTGCTGCCGCTGACCGGCACCGCCGCCGGAGAAGCAGCGCTGGCGACCGCGTTGCAGATCGCGCGTCTGTGGAACGCCCATGTCCTGGCGCTGCATGTCCGCGTCGATAGCCGCGACGTCGCGCCGCTGGCCGGGGAAGGCCTGTCAGGCGCGATGATCGAGGAGATGATGACCGCCACCGAGCGTGAGAGCAACGACCGCGCCCATGCCGTGCGCGCGATGTTCGATCGCTTTGTAACCCAGCACGACGTCACGCTGGGCGAGCCGGTGCCCGGCACCGAGGCCGCCACCGCGAGCTTCGCCGCCGTGATCGGCCGGGAGGAGGATCTGGTGGCCCAGCAGGCCCGCCTGGCCGACCTCACGATCGTCCCGCACCCCGAGGCCGGGGAGGACGTCTCGTCTTCCGACGCGCTGCACGCGGTTCTGTTCGATTCCGGCCGGCCGGTGCTGCTGTCGCCGCAGGTGGCGCCGAAGACCGTGGGCACGCGGATCTGCCTGGGCTGGAACGGGACCGCCGAGTCCGCCTCGGCGGTCAGCGCCGTGCTGCCGTGGTTGCACCGCGCCGAGGCGGTGCGAATCCTGTCGGCCGACGGCTACCAGCGGCGCGGGCCGGCGGCGCCGGAACTGGCCGCCTATCTGGCGCTGCATGGGATTGCGACCGATCAGGTCACGTTCCAGCCGGTGGGCAGCGTGGTGGGTGCGGGAATCCTGGCCGCGGCGCGGGATTTCGGCTGCGATCTGCTGGCCATGGGGGCGTATTCGCACTCGCGCCTGCGCCAGTTGATCCTGGGCGGGGTGACGCGGCACGTGCTGGAACGCGCCGCGTTGCCGGTGCTGATGAATCGCTGAGGTGGCCGAACCGCCGCCGGCGGCGCTGGCGCTTTCGGTATACGTGAAATTGTTGCGCGCGGCCGGCGCGATCGACGCGCGGGTGGAACCGGCGATCATCGCCGCCGGGCTGACGCCGACCCAGTTCGGTGTGCTGGAAGCGCTGATGCATAAAGGCCCGCTCACCCAAGTTGCGCTGGGGCGCAAGATCCTGACCAGCCCCGGCAACATGACCGATGTGATCGGCAAGCTGGAGCGCCGCGGCCTGGTCCGGCGCGGGCGGGCGCCGGGGGATCGACGCGCGGTGCTGGTGGCGCTGACCGAGGCCGGGCGGGCGCAGATCGAAGCGCTGTTCCCGCGCCACGAAGCTGCCATCGCGGCGGCCATGGCGGCGCTGACGCCGGCGGAACTGACAACGTTGGGCGGGCTGCTGCGGCGCCTGGGGCTGGGTGCGGCGGGCGCGGGGCTGCCGCGCGTTCCGGGGCTTGCGGCCGGCCCGGGGGGAACCCATCTGGGCGGCAAGTCATTCGATATCGAATGATAAACCGGAGATTTCCGATGATCGAGCTGCGTCCCTTCGACGGCATTGGCCGCTTCCGCAACACCTGGCTGAACGCGCGGCACCATTTCAGCTTCGGGTCCTATCGCGACCCGGAGCGGATGGGTTTCGGCCGCCTGCTGGTCTGGAACGACGACGAGATTGCCCCCGGCACCGGGTTCGACGCCCATCCGCATCGCGAGATGGAGATCGTGACCTATGTGCGGGACGGCGCGATCACACATCAGGACAGCCTGGGCAACGAAGGCCGCACCGAAGCCGGCCAGGTGCAGGTGATGCACGCCGGCACCGGCATCGTGCACGCCGAGTTCAACCGCGAGACGGTGCCGACCCGGCTGTTCCAGATCTGGATCCATCCGGACCGTGGCGGTGTGGCCCCGGGCTGGGAGACGCGGGTGTTCCCCGGTGTCGATGCGGCCGGGCTGCGGGTTCTGGCCGGCGGACGGGATGGGGACGCGGCGCTGGGCGCGCTGCCGCTGTATGCAGACGCGGCGGTGCTGGCGGGCACGCTGGCCGACGGGACCGAGACGCGGCTGACCTTGGCGCCCGGGCGCGCGGCCTATCTGGTGGCGACCGGCGGGCGCGTATCGGTAAACGGCGTGCTGGCCGGGCCGCGGGACGGAGTGGCGATCTCGGGCGAGACCGAGCTTGTCCTGCGGGCCGAGGGGACGGCGGAGGTGGTGCTGGTGGACGTGCGGGGGTAAGGCGCGGCGTCGTGCGTGTGGCGTGCTCTGGACGTCGCCGGAATCCCGGCGCAACGTTCAGATCATGCCGCTGTCCCTGAACGAAATCCGTGCGCGGGCACTCGCCTTCGCACAAGAGTTCCGCGATGCCTCCAGCGAACGGTCCGACGCGCAGATTTTCTGGCGGGATTTCTTCCACGTATTCGGTATCAATGCCCGTCGCGTAGGGAGCTTCGAGAACCCGGTCAGGAACCTGTCCACTGCCGCGGGACGTGGACGCATCGACTATCTGTGGAAAGGGGTCGTCCTCGTTGAACACAAATCGCGGGGGGAGAATCTCGACCGCGCCGCCGGCCAGGCGCGTGACTATTTCCCGGGCCTGAAAGACAGCGAGCTGCCGCGCTTCGTGATTGTATCCGATTTCGCCCGGCTGCGTCTGTATGACCTGGAGGCGGCGAGCGAACCCAGCGAGTTCGTGCTGGCCGACCTTCCCGATCGGCTCGATCTGTTCGGCTTCGTCAGTGGCTATACCACGCGCCGTTACGGTACCTTGAAGCCGGTGGACCGTGAAGCCTCTGAAGCACTCGGCAAACTGCATGATCTGCTGGAGGACGACGGCTTCACCGGGCGGAGCCTTGATGTCTGGATGGTCCGCACGCTGTTCTGTCTGTTTGCCGATCGTGCGGGGATTTTTCAGACCGGTATCTTCCGCGACCTGATCGAGAAGCGGGCCGCCGAGGATGGTGGCGACCTCGGCGCCTGGATCACCCGGCTGCATCGCGTTCTGGCGACCCCGGAAGCCGCGCGGCAACGCAGTCTGGACGAGAGCCTGACGGTCTTCCCGTACGTCAACGGCAGATTATTCGACGATCCGGTGGAGCAGCCGGACACCAGCGCGCCGATGCGGGATGCCTTGCTGGAATGCTGCAACGTGGACTGGTCTCTGGTGTCGCCGGCGATCTTCGGAAGTCTGTTTCAGAGTATCAAGGAGCGGGCGGAACGACGCAGCGGCGGCGAGCACTACACGACCGAGGCAAACATCCTGAAATGCCTGGACCCGCTGGTCCTGGATGAATTGCGTGCGGAGCTGGCGGGGGCGGGGCGGGACGAGCGGCGGCTCGATACGTTCATGCGCCGGCTGCGGCGGATACGGGTTTTCGATCCCGCCTGCGGTTGCGGCAACTTCCTGGTCGTGGCGTATCGCGAACTGCGCCGCCTTGAGCTGGCGGCGCTGCGTTTGCGCTACGGTGGCGACGATGCCGGGCAACTGGCGGGCATCGTGTTGTCGCAGGTCAACGTGGACCAGTTGTTCGGGATCGAAGTCGATGACTGGCCGGCGCAGATCGCACAGGTGGCTTTGTGGTTGACAGATCACCAGATGAACATGGAATTGTCGCACGAGTTCGGCCTGTTGCGGACGCGACTGCCCCTGGTCACCGCGCCGACCATCCTGGTGGGTAATGCGCTGCGCCAGGACTGGGCCGCCCTGGTGGCACCGGGCCCGGATGTCTATTGCGTGGGGAATCCGCCGTTTGTCGGTGCAAAATACATGAACCGCGAACAGCGGAGCGACGTTGCATATGTCTTTGACGGGGCAAGGAATGCGGGCCTGCTGGACTATGTCGCGTGTTGGTACCGCAAGGCCGCGGACTGGATGGCAGCGGGTAAGCGCGCCGAATGCTGCTTCGTTTCGACCAACTCGATCACGCAAGGCGAGCAGCCGGCCATCTTGTGGTCCGAGCTGTGGCCGCGTGGGGTGGTTGTGAACTTCGCCCATCGCACCTTCCGCTGGACCAGCGAGGCCCGCGGGAAAGCGGCCGTTCATTGCGTGATTATTGGCATCTCCTTGCATGAGAGAGCGAATAAGACGCTGTTTGAATATGTGCGAGCGGACGGTGAGCCGCACGCGATCCGAGCGGCCCGGATCAATCCCTATTTGACCGATGGTCCCATGGTGGCGCTGCGGAACCGCCGCCTGGCCATCTGCACCTCCCCCGAGATCGGCATTGGCAACAAGCCAATCGACGGCGGTTGGTATTTGTTCACGCCAGAGGAAAAGGCCGCGTTCCTGGCGCGGGAACCCGCCGCCACCCGGTATTTCAGGAGATGGATCGGTTCGGACGAATTTCTTTACGATGTCGAGCGTTGGTTCCTTTGGCTTCGGGACGCGGAGCCGGAGGGAATCCGCCGACTGCCTTTGACGCGTGATCGGGTGGAAGCGGTGCAGCGGTTCCGGCGTGGCGAGGAGCCGGGCAAGAATGGCCGCAAGGCGCGGGACGCGGCGACCGCGGCGCTGGCCGCGACGCCGACCCGGCTGCATGTCGAGAACGTGCCGGCAGGTCCCTTTCTTGCCGTCCCTGAGGTTTCATCGGAGGCACGAGACTACATTCCGATCGGCTTCGTTGGGCCGGAGATTCTGGCGAGCAATCTCATCAAGATCATCCGGGATGCGTCGCTTTACGATTTCGGCATTCTGACCAGCCATATGCACATGGCCTGGGTGCGCGCCGTATGCGGACGCCTGGAAAGCCGATTCCGCTACTCGTCCGGCATCGTCTACAATAATTTCCCCTGGCCGGAACCCACCGCGGCGCAGCGGCGCCAGATCGAGACCGCCGCGCAGAAGGTTCTGGATGCGCGCGCCGCCCATCCCGACGCGACGCTGGCCGATCTGTACGATCGTGTGACCATGCCGGCCGACCTGGCGACCGCGCACAGGGCGTTGGATCGTGTCGTCGATGCCGCCTACGGCCCCCGTAGCGGATTCGCGACCGAGGCACAGCGCCTGGCGTTCCTTTTTGGCCGCTACCAGGCCCTGGTCGCTCCGTTGGACCCCGCTCCGGCCCGGAAGCGAAGTGCCAGGCGGCCGGACTTCTCGCCACGCTGATCCCGGCCGGCGCCCCCCGGGCGGCCCGCGACAACCCCCAACCGGAGACACCTCGATAGCTCCGGACGACCAGCGTCCGGATCACGGCACCGCTCCGTGACCTCAGCGAGCCTCGCCTTGTCTTCTCCGCGTCAAAGAACTGAAGAGGGCGCCCCCCGACTCGGGGCAGAGTCCGGGACGGCCCGAGGCCACCCGCGCGGCGGCCACCCTTATTGGCATCACCGCCTGACGCCTGACGCCGGCCGGCCGCCGAGCCTATAGTGGCGCTACAGCGCGCCCGAGGCCCCGATGTCCACTCTGACCATCCACAATGTACCACCGGCCACCAAGGACCGCCTGAAACGTCGCGCGGCGGCGCATGGCCGCTCAATGGAAGCCGAGCTGCGCGCGATTCTGGCCGACGCTCTCGCGGACGCGCCGCTCCCGGCCCCTGATTTGCTTACGGAAAGCCGGCGCCGCCTTGCCTCGTTCGGGGGCGTGGAACCCGCCCCGCGTCCCCCGGCGCCGGAACCAACGTCACATTTTGATCCGGGCTGATCCCG